>CACXDV010000130.1 GCA_902766585.1 uncultured Ruminococcus sp. | reverse complement strand
TCAATGGGCATAACCTTTGCAAGTGCAAAGAAAGCAGCCTGAAGGATAGTATTTGTACGCTTGCCCATACCGATCTGCTGAGCAAGGTCAATAGCATTAACTGTATAAAGCTGGATATTATTCTTAGCGATATACTGCTTTGTTTCAGCATTGAGGTGAGTATTCAGTTCATCAGCAGACCACTGGCAGTTGATGAGGAATACGCCGCCCGGCTTAACATCCTGAACCATCTTGTAGCCCTTGAGGATGTAGGACGGGTTATGACAGGCAACGAAGTCAGCCTTATTGATATAATAGGGGCTCTTGATGGGCTTGTCGCCGAAACGGAGGTGAGAAATTGTTACACCGCCTGTTTTCTTTGAGTCATACTGGAAGTAAGCCTGTACATACTTCTGAGTATAGTCACCGATGATCTTGATGGAGTTCTTGTTTGCGCCAACAGTACCGTCGCCGCCGAGACCCCAGAACTTACACTCGATAGTACCCTCTGCTGCAGTATTCGGAGCGGGCTTCTCCTCGAGAGAAAGCATTGTAACATCATCGTTGATTCCGAGTGTGAACTGTGCCTTGGGCTCATCCTTTGCAAGCTCGTCATATACAGCGAATACGCTTGAAGGAGGAGTATCCTTGGAACCGAGACCGTAACGTCCGCCTACAACCTTAATGCCTGTTCTGCCCTGAGCAGCAAGTGCAGCGATAACATCAAGGAAGAGAGGCTCGCCGAGAGCGCCGGGCTCCTTTGTTCTGTCGAGAACAGCGATCTTCTTAACTGATGCGGGAATAGCCTCAACGAGCTTATCAGCTCTGAAGGGACGGTAAAGTCTTACTTTAACAAGACCGACCTTTTCGCCGTTCTTGTTCATGTAGTCGATAACCTCTTCTGCAACGTCGCAGATAGAACCCATAGCGATGATAACGCGCTCTGCATCCTCTGCGCCGTAGTAATTGAAGAGCTTATAATCTGTACCGAGCTTAGCATTGATCTTGCCCATGTACTTTTCAACGATCTCAGGAACAGCCTCATAATACTTGTTGCAAGCCTCTCTGTGCTGGAAGAAGATATCTCCGTTCTCATGTGAGCCTCTCATTACGGGGCGCTCAGGATTAAGAGCTCTCTTTCTGAATGCAGCAACTGCATCCATATCGCACATCTCTTTAAGATCCTCATAATCCCAGATCTGGATCTTCTGGATCTCGTGAGAGGTTCTGAAGCCGTCAAAGAAGTTGATGAAGGGAACTCTGCCTTCGATTGCTGCAAGATGAGCAACGGGAGCGAGGTCCATAACTTCCTGTGTATTGGTTTCAGCCAGCATAGCAAAGCCTGTCTGACGGCAAGCATAAACGTCAGAGTGGTCACCGAAGATATTGAGTGCGTGTGAAGCTACGCAGCGGGCTGATACATGGAATACGCCCGGAAGAAGCTCACCAGCGATCTTGTACATATTCGGGATCATAAGAAGAAGTCCCTGAGAAGCGGTGAAGGTAGTTGTTAGCGCACCTGCATTAAGTGAGCCGTGAACTGTACCTGATGCACCTGCCTCGGACTGCATCTCGGATACCTTTACAGTTGTACCGAAGATGTTTTTGAGACCCTGAGCCGACCACTGATCAACATAGTCTGCCATAGGGCTGGACGGAGTAATAGGATAAATACCTGCTACCTCAGTAAACGCATAAGCAACATGAGCCGCAGCGTTGTTACCGTCCATGGTTTTCATTTTTCTTGCCATTGGATTTTCCTCCTTTATAGTATAAAAAATTTAATGAATGACTTATAAAAAATAATTTAAGTCCCATTGATACAGCTTTCACTGTATCGTTATAATTTTAGCACTTTTTTTCTCTTATGTAAAGTAAAAAATATAAATTTTCAATATTTTTGGAGCATTTTTTCTTTTATTGTTATTCAAATTTTCCTAAAACAGGATATTGATGCTTGATTTTGCGCGGGGAATATCTAAATTCCGCATTTATAGTGGTTGATAATGCTTTGCTTTTGTGGTAGAATATACTGGAATATGATCCGGAAGGGAAATCAGAATGAAAATAAACGTATTCGGAGCAGGTCTTGCAGGCTGCGAGGCTGCCTGGCAGATAGCAAGAAGAGGGGTAGGAGTAAGGCTTTATGAGATGAAGCCGCTCAAAAAAACTCCCGCGCATAAAAGTGATATGTTCTGTGAGCTTATATGCTCGAATTCCTTGAAGGCTGCCCGCATAGAAAGCGCGGCGGGGCTTCTCAAGGAGGAAATGAGAAGAATGGGTTCTCTGCTTATGGAGGCGGCGGATAACTGTGCCGTTCCCGCCGGCGGAGCGCTTGCTGTTGACAGGGACAGGTTTTCATCGGAGGTCACACAAAGGCTCAGGGAGCATCCGCTTATAGAAATAATTTCAGAAGAGGTCAGAAGCATACCGGAGGACGGGATAACCGTTATCGCCACGGGACCGCTTACTTCTGATGCCCTTGCAGACAGGCTTTCGGAGCTTTGTGGCAGTCCGCTGCATTTCTTTGATGCCGCTGCTCCCGTAATAACCGCCGAAAGCATAGATATGGAGTATGCGTTCACAGCCTCGCGCTATGATAAGGGCGGAGATGACGCATATATAAACTGCCCCATGAATAAAGAGGAATATGAAGCCTTTCATGCAGCTCTTGTCAGTGCCGAAAGAGCGCCGAGACATGATGTTGACGTTATGAATCCGAAGGTATATGAGGGCTGTATGCCTGTTGAGATACTTGCCCAGCGGGGACTTGATACGCTCCGCTTCGGACCGATGAAGCCTGTTGGACTGAGGGATCCTAAAACCGGGCATCGTCCTTGGGCGGTTCTGCAGCTTCGCACAGAAAATGCGGAAAAGACCATGTACAATTTAGTCGGCTTTCAGACTAACCTGAGATTTCCCGAGCAGAAAAGGGTATTCGGCATGATACCCGCGCTGCATAATGCCGAATATGTCCGCTATGGTGTGATGCACAGAAATACCTATCTCGAATCCCCGCGTCTTTTATCGGCTGATTATTCCATGAAGGAATATCCCGGTATATTCTTTGCCGGACAGATGACCGGAGTGGAGGGCTATATGGAATCCGCATCCTCAGGTCTTCTGGCGGGAATAAATGCTGTGAGAAGGCTTAAAGGTCAGCAGACAGTGATACTTCCGAGGGAAACCATGACAGGTGCGCTTGCGGACTATATTTCAAATTCAGTTTCAAAGGATTTTCAGCCTATGGGTGCAAATCTCGGCATACTTCCGGAGCTTTCCGTTCATATAAGAGACAAGAAGGAAAGAGCCGCTGCCTATTCTCAGAGAGGTCTGGCAGCGCTTGATACTATGCTTGAGGAAATAAATTATGGAACAGACAACGGATAAAAGAAAATATCAGATATTATCCGGAAGTGCTTTAAAACTTATAGCAGTCATCACAATGCTTATAGACCATACGGGTTTTGTTCTGCTCAGTCAGATGAAATGGGCAGTTACTCCGTTTTTTATTATCGGAGAGGAAAAGATATCGCTTTATTATATTTTCAGGCTTGTCGGAAGGACTGCTTTTCCTCTTTTCTGCTTTCTTATTGTTGAGGGCTATATCCATACAAAAAATAAAGTGAAATACGGTGAGAGGCTTTTCATATTTGCGCTTATTTCGGAACTGCCCTGGGATCTTGTTCATACGGGTACGTTCCTTTATGAAAAGCAGAATGTGTTTTTTACATTGTTTTTAGGCTGGTTAGCTTTGTACTGTATAGAACAGTTTAAAAATAACAAGTATTGTCTGCTGCTTACACTTGTAAGTGTGCTTGCGGGAGGACTGCTGATAAATGCAGATTACGGTCTTTCGGGTGTCGGGCTGATAATTGCCCTGTACCTTGCCCGCGGCAGCAGGATAATACAGGGAGTTCTCGGATGCTGTTTTTTTGCGAAGCCGTGGAAGGTCATGCCGGCATTCGCTTTGACAGGACTTTATAACGGTGAAAGAGGCTTTATCGTATCGAAGCCCCTGAAATATGCTTTTTATGCATTTTATCCCGTTCATTTTATCATATTGTTCATTCTTAGGTATATCTGGTTCGGATATTGATTTTATTATGTAAGGTGGTATTAAAATGTTGGTTCTTGCAGATGCATTCGGCGGAGATAAAGCGCCGCTTGAGGTTATAAAGGGATGTATTCTTTCTCTTGAGGAAAATCCGGGTGTCGATGTCGCGCTGGTCGGGGATGAGGGAAAAATCAGGAAATGCGCCGATGAAAACGGACTTGATATTTCCCGCTTCAAAATATTTCCGGCGGGCAGCGTAATATCAATGGAGGATGATCCGGGGGTCGTGCTCAAGGAAAAGAATGACAGCTCTATCGCTGAGGGACTTAAGCTTCTTGCCGATGATAAGGCTGATGCCTTTGTCAGTGCAGGAAACAGCGGAGCAGTGATATTCGGTTCCACAATGATAGTCAAAAGAATAAAGGGAATAAGCAGACCTGCCTTTGCGCCTATCATGCCGACGGCTGCGGGACCGTTTATGCTCATTGATGCCGGCGCGAATGTTGAGGTAAGACCTGAGATGCTGCGTCAGTTCGGTATAATGGGCTCGGTATATATGGAAAATATTCTCGGTATCGAAAATCCTCGTGTAGCCCTTGCAAATGTCGGAACAGAGGACCATAAGGGCGGACCGCTGCAGCATAAAGCCTTTGAGCTTCTCAAGACCTCAGGGCTTAACTTTATCGGAAATACGGAGGCAAGGGATATTCCCGCGGGAATAGCTGACGTTGTTGTTGCCGACGGCTTTACGGGCAATATCATAGCCAAAATGTATGAAGGAGCAGCAAAGGAGCTTTTCGGGAAAATCAAGGGAGTATTCTATAAGAACCTGAGGACGAAGCTTGCCGCGCTTCTTATCAAAAAGGAATTATATGAGCTTAAGCAGTATTTTGACTATAATCGTTACGGCGGAGCAGTTGTATTAGGAGTCAGAAAGCCCGTGCTTAAGACACACGGCAGCGCAAATGCTGTAGCCGTATCTGCTGTTATCCGTGCGGCAGCGGAATTTTCCCGTTCGGGAGCGATAGATATTATTGAGCAGAGAATTTCCGAGCTCAAAGGGAAAGAGGAGCAATAAGCAATGAAGGAACTGGAAAAAAGGATAGGCTATCATTATAAAAATATTCAGTATCTTGAAAATGCCCTTACTCATTCATCCTATGCGAATGAATCCAGGAACGGCGCAAAGAGCAATGAAAGGCTTGAATTTCTCGGAGATGCTGTGTTGAGCATCGTTGTTTCGGATTATATATACAGGAATTGTCCGAAGCTGCCGGAAGGTGAACTGAGCAAGCTCAGGGCGGCTCTGGTATGTGAAAAAAGCCTTTGCCGTTTTTCGGCGGCTCTCGGAGTAGGCGATTATTTAAAGCTTTCGAGGGGCGAGAGAAATCTCAAGGGACATGAAAGACCTTCTATTCTTGCTGATGCATTTGAGGCTATAATTGCCTCAATATATCTTGACGGAGGAATGGAGGAGGCGAGGAAATTCATACTCAGGTTCGTTGAGCCTGAAATAAAGAATCCCAGACCGCGCGCATTCAAGGATTATAAGACTACCCTTCAGGAGATAATTCAGAAAAATCCCGAGGAGCATCTTTCATATGTTCTTGTCGGTGAGGAAGGTCCCGACCATGACAAGCACTTCTTTGTTGAGGTGCATCTGAATAATAATGTTATAGGCAAGGGCGGAGGAAGAAGCAAGAAGGAAGCCGAACAGCAGGCGGCAAGGGAAGCCTTGAAGCTTATGGGCTACTGATTTTTTTATCCTCCCTTACCGCAGTAAAAAGAGTTGATTATATGAAACATTCCAATATAGCGATTTTTGTTCCGCATAACGGCTGTCCGCATTGCTGCAGCTTCTGCAATCAGAAAAAAATTACCGGACAGAGCTTTCAGCCGCGCAGAGAGGATGTAATAAGCGCGGCGGAGATCGCAAAAAAAAGTCTCGGTGATGCTGCAAAAAATGCCGAAATTGCATTTTTCGGCGGCAGCTTTACCGCTATCGACAGAGAATATATGCTTGAGCTTCTTAATGCTGCTTCACCGTATATCAGAGAAGGAGTATTTGCGGGAATCAGGCTTTCAACAAGACCTGATGCAATAGATGAAGAGGTGCTTTCTATACTTAAGGAGCATGGAGTCACTTCAATAGAGCTTGGCGCGCAGAGTATGGATGATGAGGTACTCAGAGCAAACAGGCGCGGGCATACGGCAGAGGATGTTGTCAGGGCGTCAGGGCTGATAAAGAATTACGGCTTTTCGCTCGGTCTGCAAATGATGACGGGACTTTATATGAGCAGCGATGAAAAGGATATAGCAACAGCTCATAAGCTTGCGGAGCTTTCACCCGATACTGTCAGGATATATCCTGCTGTTGTGCTGAAGGATACGGAGCTTTATGAGCTTTACCGAAAAGGAGAATACCGACCTCAGACGGTGGAGGAGGCAGTATCGTTATGCGCGGTACTTCTTTCTTTTTTTGAGGAAAGAGGAATAAGCGTCATTCGTCTCGGACTGCATGACAGCGACAGTCTGAGGAGCAATTATGCGGCAGGGGCATTTCATCCTGCATTAAGGGAACTTTGCGAAAGCCGTATGATGCTTAAAAGGGCTATGGAACTTGTAAAAAAATATGATATCAGGGATGAAGCAGTTTTTGCGGTGTCGCCCTCGTCTGTATCGAGGATGACGGGGCAGAAGCGGTGCAATACAGAGGAATTTGCGAAAATGGGTATCCGTCTGAGAGTGGTGCAGCGCAGCGGTCTCGGAAAATATGATGTTGAATGGGTACCGGGAAAGGAAGAAGAGAGTGCGACTTAAGGCATTGGAGGTACAGGGGTTCAAAACCTTCCCCGAAAAGACCAGACTTGGCTTTACGGACGGGATCACAGCGGTTGTCGGCCCCAACGGAAGCGGAAAAAGCAATATAAGCGATGCGATAAGATGGGTTCTGGGAGAACAGTCGGCAAAGGCGCTTCGCTGTTCGAGAATGGAGGACGTTATCTTTAACGGTACAAAGGAAAGAAAAAAAGCCGGATATGCCCAGGTGACGCTTTCCTTTGACAATTCGGACAGAGCCTTGCAGTTTGACGGAGATGAGGTCGCTGTTACAAGAAGGTATTACCGTTCGGGAAACAGTGAATATCTGATAAATAATACTGCTGTCCGCCTTCAGGATATACATGAGCTTTTCATGGATACAGGACTCGGACGCGACGGCTATTCTATGATAGGACAGGGCAAGATAGATTCGATAGTTGCCGCAAGGAGCGAGGACAGGAGAGAGATATTTGAGGAGGCAGCCGGAATTTCAAAATTCCGCTACAAAAAGGCGGAGGCGGAACGCCGTCTGGACAGGACAGAGGATAATCTTGTCAGGCTCAGGGATATCCTTTCGGAGCTTGAGGGCAGGGTTGAACCGCTGAGAATACAGTCCGAAAAGGCAAAGTCATTTCTTACATATGAAACAGAGAAAAAGGGACTTGAAATAACTCTGTGGCTAAAAAGCCTTGAAAAAGCAGATGCAGCGCTAAAGGAGCAGGATGACAAATTAGCCGTTGCAAATGCTCAGAGGGATGAGATCGAAAATTTACTTGAAAATATCCGCAGTGAGATAGAGAACAATCTCAATGAGAGGAACAAATTCAATGCCGAAGCGGATATTATCAGAAGAGAGATATCATCCTCGGAGGAGGAAGCGGCAGATCTGCGCTCAAAGGCAGAGGTGCTGAAAAATGATATCAAGCACAATGATGAAGCTGCCGTAAGGATAGGCAAGGAAATTGAAGGTCTTGTATCCTCTGTTGAAGATCATAAAAAAGAGATAGAAAAAAAGAACGATGAGCTTGGGAAAATATCGGCAGATCTTAAGACAGAGAGGGATAATGAGGCTGAATGTACTCAGAAGCTTCTTGACCTGAGAGGAGGAGAAAGCGAGTCGGCAGATAAGATAGCTGCTGTCAATGCTGCTGTTGCAGAGCTTACTGATAAGGCTTCTGATGCGAAAATAAGCTTTATGACCTCATCCGCGGCAATAAATGATCTTACAGAGCGCAGAAAGGTAATAAATAATAATATTGACGCGCATAATTCAAAGATAGGTACTCTTGAATCCATAATCAGTAATTATCAGGCATCTGTAAAAAAATGTGATGATGACCTTGCGAAGCTTAATGATGAAAAGAGAGAGCTTATCGGTAAAAAGAATGAAAACAAAAGAAAGAGCGAGGAACTGAAAAAGCAGGCTGATGCGTGTTATCTTAAGGCACAGCAGCTCAGCAGCAAGGCGAATATGCTGAGTGAGCTTGAGCGGAACCTTGAAGGCTTTCTTCAGAGCGTAAAGAATATAATGAGGGAGGCAAATCGGGGAGGACTTACTGGAATACACGGTCCTGTTTCGAGAGTTATAAAAACCCC
>CACXDV010000129.1 GCA_902766585.1 uncultured Ruminococcus sp. | reverse complement strand
TTATAGCCTGTCGCAAAAAGCCCGATATATTTAAGCCTTTCGGCATAACGCAGACTGTGGGAGTCAAGAAGTGTCTTATTGCAGATAACCATATCGGCATCCTTTATTTTTTCGGCTGCATCCTCATAGGCAAGAAGTCCGTATTCTGTCACCTCCCCGAATTCCCTCAGCATATCCGCGCTTACAGTGCTGTCAACAACAGTCTGAGCATCGGTAAGTACTATTTTGTTCATAATAATAAGTCACCCCGTCAAAAGAAAAATCCTGTTATAAATGCAGTAAGCGAAGCAGCAAGCGCGACCACTATCAGCGGCAGATCAAAATAAGCAAGAACCAGCGCAGCGACTGTACCCGCAATAGCAGTAGGGAAGCTTCCCGTACTGTAAAATACCGCAGGTATCGTCATGGCGCTGAGTACGGCATAGGGTACATAATAAAGCAGGCTTTTAATAAATTCCGATTTTATCTTCTTTCTGAAAAAGGCAAAGGGCAGCATACGGATAAGGTATGTCATTCCTGCCATAACTATAATATAGGCTGCCATAGTCATTCGTCCGCTTCCTCCCCTTCTTCATCCTTTTCCTTTCGCGGAAATATCAGTGCGCCTGCAACAGCGGCAATAACAGAGCATATTATCACCGTAAAGCCTCCCGACAGGAACGGGAGAAAGAATTTGCAGATAACGCTCAGCATGGCCGCGCAAAGAACTGTAAAAAGTATGCCGAAATGCTTTCTTGCGGGCGGAACGATAATTGCAAGGAACATACCGTATAATACAAGACCGAGTGCCGAGGTGACAGATGAGGGCAGAAGCTCTCCCGCAGCCGCGCCCAGAAATGTACCCGATACCCAGCCCATAGTAGATATCAGTATCACGCCGTACATATACTTTGGTCTTATATTACCCTCCTTTGTCGAGCATACGGCAAATATCTCATCCGTTATACCGTAAGCTGCAAGGAGCCTGTGAGGCAGTGTGAAGCGGTCATCAAGCTTCTGTGAAAGAGAAAGAGCCATGAGCGCATAGCGTATATTTATTATGAACTGCACGAGAGCCATTTCAAATAATGTACCTCCCGCAGCAATAACGCTTACTCCCTGAGCCTGCCCCGCTGATGTAAGGTTAGTAAGGGATATCATAAAAGCCTCAAATACGGATATCCCCGCACCTACAGCCATTATCCCGAAACCAAATGATACCGACAGATATCCGAGTCCTATCGGTATACCGTCAAACAGCCCCTGAACAAAATCAGAGCCTTTATTTCTTTTCTTTTCCTTTTCCAAAATCTTCACTTCCGTAAAATAAAAATCTGCCGCACAAAATTACCGTAATGTGCGGCAGGTGTTTTACACTCTTGTAAGGACATATTCTCCCCTTAAATGACTGATCGTTCCGTCATCATTTTCAGCGTCCTGCTCTTCTGTCCGTATCAGCTTCATATTGCTTCCGTCCTTCGGAGCTTCAAGCCTGTAATGTACATCTACATATTTAACGCTTATTTCACGGTTGGTGGGCTGAGGAACACTCATTGTCATATCAACCGAATCATCCGTATAGGTATAGGTGAAATCAATTGTCCTGTAGCCGTCAACTGTGATATAGCCCGTTCCTGACTTTTCAAAGGTATATTTTGTTTCCTTGTACTGCATTTCCTGTTGATTGATATGTCCCAGCTCCTTGCCGTCAACGAAAAGATATTCGTCGGTAAATATCCATCCTCCTATGGGATTAAAGGAAAAATCCGAGCATCCGCCGAAAACACAGGCAGAAAGCAGGACTATTGCTGAAATAATAATGGCTGTGAATTTTTTCATAATGCACCTCCGGTAAGCATAATTACATTTTAATATTTTTTTCCTCAAAAATCAAGTATAACATTTAACAATGTGCATAATATATTGCATTTTCCTGTGATTTTATGCTATAATTTGAATGGAATAAATTCAGGAGGTATAAAAATGGATAGGCTGTTCAAACTCAAGGAAAATAACACTACCGTAAAGAACGAACTTATCGGCGGTGTAACTACCTTTCTATCAATGGCATATATTCTTGCCGTAAATCCAAGCATACTCGCAAATGCAGGTATGCCCCAGCAGGCAGTCTTTGCCGCAACAGCGGTCTCCGCAGCCTTTGCCACTCTTGTAATGGCGATCTACGCAAATTACCCCGTTGTCCTTGCTTCCGGCATGGGACTTAATGCCTACTTTGCCTATTCAGTTGTTCCGCAGATAGCACAGCAGGGAATCAAGGATCCCTGGCACGTCGCACTCACCGCTATTCTTTGCGAGGGAGTGATATTCATTCTTCTTTCCTTTGTAAAATTCCGTGAAACTCTGGTAAACAAGGTTCCCGCAAACCTTAAGCTCGGCATTTCGACAGGTATAGGAATGTTTATTGTTATTGTCGGTCTTAAAGGCGCAAAAATTATCGTGAGCGACACGACAAACCTCACCAGCTTCGGTGATGTCGGTTCCCCTCAAGTCGTTCTGGCTATTATCGGCGTACTGCTTATTTCACTTCTCTGGCACTACAATGTAAAGGGCGCCATACTCATCGGTATTTCTGCAACATGGATATTCGGTATCCTTGCCGAGCTTATCGGCTGGTATAAGGTTGACCCCGCAGCAGGAGTTAATTCAGTCATACCGAGCTTCGAGGGCTATAATATCCTTTCACCCGTTCAGACTATGGCATCGGAAACTCTTTTCAGATTTGATTTTGCATATATCATCGAACAGCCGATAAACTTTATAGTTATTGTATTCGCCTTTCTTTTCCTTGATTTATTCGATACTGTCGGCACTCTTATCGGTGTTGCACAGGAATGTGATATGCTTGACGAGAACGGAAACCTTCCCCGTGTAGACCGCGCTCTTATGGCAGACGCTGTCGGCACTATCGTGGGCGCGGCTATGGGTACGTCTACTGTTACCTCCTATGTCGAATCTACAACAGGCGTTGCGGCAGGCGGCAGAACAGGTCTTACGGCGTTTTTTTCGGCAATGCTGTTCCTTCTTTCGCTTGCCTTTTATCCCATATTCCTTGCGGTACCCTCATTTGCAACTGCTCCGGCACTGGTATTTGTCGGTCTGCTGATGGTAAAGAATATCACAAAAATGGATTTTGAGAAGGATATCGCTGATACTGTAGGCGGATTTTTTGCAATAATAATGATGCCATTTACAAGCTCTATCGCAACGGGCATTATGTTCGGTATCATCTCATGGGTAATTCTTAAAACAGCTACAGGCAAAATCAAGGAGATACATCCGATAATGTGGATAGCATTTGCACTATTCGCACTGAGGATAGTGACAATACTCCTGAAAAAAGCCTCCTGACGCTATGAACCGTTTCTTTTTTAAGGAACGGTTTTTTTACCCTTCATTTATGACAATTATTTCTCCTCCGCAGTTGTATCATATACATGGCAAAAACAAAACCGGAAGGAGAAATAAAATGAATATGTCAGAATTATACGGACTGCCCTGTGACAAAAGAAACAGGGAAATGATCATAGGAGGGCTGCTGATGAAATACGCCTTCCTGTCAAGAGAAACTATCGGTGAAAGCCGCTGTTCAAGAACAATAGACATGATTTCGGTCGGCTGCCGTTCAAATCAGGTCCTGCTCGCAGGAGGCTTTCACGGTATGGAATGGCTTACCTCAAATATTCTGCTGAAATTTACAGCAGATATTTCTGATGCCGTAAAAAACGGAAAATGCATATGCGGTATAAGGATAGGAACCTTTCTCAACCGCAGAGGGCTTGCAGTGATACCATGCGTCAATCCGGACGGAGTGGAAATTCAGCTTCACGGCTGCAAGGCTGCTCCGAAATTTGAGGAAATGATAAGCTCCGTCAGCAAGGGAGATACATCACGCTGGCAGGCTAATGCCACTGGAGTAGACATCAATCATAATTTTGACGCAGGCTGGGCGGAGCTTCATACCCTTGAGCGCAAAAGCGGCATAACCGGTGCTTCTCCTACAAGATACGGAGGAGAATATCCGGAAAGCGAGCCTGAAAGCCGTGCAGTCGCATCATACTGCAGGACGGGACACATCTCCCATGCGCTTGCGCTTCACAGTCAGGGAGAGGAGATATATTGGAGCTACGGTGATTACCATTCGGACGAGGCACTGAGAATTGCACGGGCTATGTCTGAGGTAAGCGGATACAGTATAGCAGAACCGTCCGGTCTTGCTGTCGGCGGAGGCTTCAAGGATTGGTTCGAGCAGAAATTCCGACGTCCCGCCTTCACGGTCGAAATAGGCAGGGGAACAAATCCTCTCCCACTTTCAGAAATGGATAATATCTATTCAAAAATCAAGGAACTGCTTGTATTATCGCTTGTACTGTAAAACCCAAATTCAATGTTCAATGTACAATGTGCAATGTGCAATATTCAATGTTCAATGTGCAATGTGCAATGTACAATTGTGGTAATTCTGCTTCAATCTGTCATTTTGCTTCTGCAGTACATATTAGTTCTGCATTTGGAATAATATGGCAGTTTTGATATTAAATAAATCCGTTGACAAAGCCGTAAAAAAGCACTATAATAAAAGTACAAGGAGACCAGCCAATTACGGCAGTCCCCATAATAGTTAAGTTAAGAAAGTAACCGCTCTATTTTGCAGA
>CACXDV010000128.1 GCA_902766585.1 uncultured Ruminococcus sp. | reverse complement strand
TCAGGCTCATATGACGGTTCAGGCTCATATGACGGCTCAGGTACATATGACGGCTCAGGCTTATTTTTGTCTGTAATGTCGAGTGAAAGGTCAAAAACACCGTCTGAAAGCACGATCTGAAATAAGTACTCTCCCTCGGGACATTTCAAAAAGAATTCCGGTGGAATGATTATATCGCCTGAATTTATGCATATACCATAATCTCCGTCATATGCGACAACATTTTCAAATTGCTTAAGCGTCACCGTATCGGAATCGGAGTTTGTATGTATTGATATGCCGTATATATCATTTCTGTCGCGTGTAAAGCTGAGACGATCGGCTGTAAGTACCTTTTCCTCCTTGACTTCTGCCTTCTTGACCTCAGTTTCCATGTTCCCGATCTCGTCATACTCAGCATAAGCCATTATTCTGTCACCATGTCTCATAGGCGGTTTCTTTTTGTAAGGACCGACCTCATCAAGGTCAAACGAGCGTATACAGGTCAGACCGTCATCATTTCCGCTGATATATTGTAGAACATGAGTTTCGGTATCATAATCAATTACAATTCCGACATGGCTGAAAACGGTTCCTGTACCCGACCAGTTAAAAAAGACAAGTCCGCCCTGTTTGTAGGGTATCTGGACAGCATCTACGTTCGTATGCACAAAATTATTCCAGCCGGAATATGCATCGACCTTATTCTGAGCCTTGGGCGTATACCAGACCTTGCTCTGATCGAGGTTAAATGAGGATATCCAGTTGGAGGGGGAATTTTCAATGCGGGAATCGACACAGTATGAATAGTAGTATTTTCTCAATTGTGAGCCGGAATAATATCCTGCCTGAAACATACACCAGCTTACAAATATAGCGCACCAGTCATAATCATATAATAGCTGATTTCCGCTTTGTCCCATTACATAGCTCTGAGCCCAGCGGGTATATTCAGTATTTCCCGTATTATCCCAGTTATTTCTCAGGGTATTTCCAGTCCAGAGATTTTCTTCTGCTCTTGCCCTGTCTTCTCCGACACCGAACAGAGAATAGTTTGCATAGCCCTGCTGAGAAAGTGCAATAGCAGCCACCCTTTCCATAATTGGCGCATCGGCAAATATTTCTCTTGATGCCCACAGACTTTCATAATATTCCGATGAAGCGTATTCATCTGAACATTCAGGCGGGCGGTATTTCGGATCATAGCCTTCTGCATGGGCTGTCAGGGGAAGTGACAGAAAAATAATGCAGACAGCAGTCAGAATACAAATGAGTTTTTTTATCTTCATATTGCCTCCTTGATAAAAGAAAATGTCATTTCGTATCAAAATACAGTATTCTTTTATTATAGCTCATTTTCCTGAAAAAACAAATACTTTTTTCACAATGATAATTATTTACTTTGTTTTTGACGTTTATTTTTGAAAAAATCTTTTTTCTATCATTTTTTCGATGAAATATGCAAATATTTACATTGTATTCATAATATATTAAAAAGATATTCATAAAAAACGCTCATAAAATGTCAAATAATTAACAACTTTTATGTTGAATATTATAATAACTATACAAAATAATATTTAAAATATAGCTTTTACACAATTATCAACAGTTGTAATTGTGTAATTATTACCTATAGTTTAAAAATATAAATAATATTCAACACAAATATTGTTGCAATATGACAGTTGAGATTTATTTCTGTATATTTTATAATGCATATGGTATATTTTATTAGTGAGGTGTGGGTCCATGAGATTGCGTAAGCAGGCACTTGGAAACAGAAATCTTATTGGTGTAAGAGTCGAAGAGATACGAAAAAGAAAAGGTATGAAGCAGAAGGAACTGCTCGCTCAGCTTCAGGTCAGAGGGGTGGACATGAACGCTTCAGGCTTGTCAAAGCTTGAAGGACAGATCAGATATGTGACCGATATTGAGCTGGTTGCCTTGGCTGATATACTTGAAGTATCTGTTGACAAGCTTCTCGGAAGAGAAAAGAACTAAGAACCGAAGGCTGCTGCTTTATTGCGGCAGCCATGATCCTCCCACCGAAAATAATAATGACCGGCTATTGTGCATAAGCACTGCAGCCGGATTTTTTTATGATTTTAAAATGTCTCATTTACAACGGGAGCATTATATGTTATAATAGCATTACAGCGTTTTGGTGCCGGAAAACATCATAAACGAAAAAATAACGGAGGTATGACAGTATGGATAATTACAAGAAGGAATTTATTGAATTTATGGTTGATTGTGAGGTTCTGAAATTCGGTGATTTTGTGACGAAAAGCGGAAGGAAAACTCCCTTTTTCGTAAACACAGGCTTTTACCGCAGAGGCGAACAGCTCAGCAGACTCGGAGGCTATTAT
>CACXDV010000127.1 GCA_902766585.1 uncultured Ruminococcus sp. | reverse complement strand
TACTATTCCTCCCCTTTCCGCACATACCTTCACAGCGTTTTTCACTTCAGGACTTGCTTCAAGATTAAGCGTTCCGGGCATACCGCCTGGAAGGATAACAGCCTCCATATCAGACATACCGCCAAGCTCGGAGGAGGCAATATCAGCAATTACGGTTATACCGTGTGAGCCTGTTACAGTCTTTCCTCCCACGCCTACAGTTTTAATTTCAGCCTTTCCCCTTCTGAGCACATCAACGGGAGTAAGAGCCTCTATTTCTTCAAATCCGTTTGCAAGAAACAAATATACCATTGTATTCATCCTTTCATAAGCATACTACCCACATTATACACTAACAAAACAAAAATATCAATTATTTTTCTGTTCTTCTCCGTCAATAATAATACTTCGCGCAGATCAGTTATTATCAAGAAGATTCCGGCACAGAAAAAATATTATCAGAGTTATAACGATATTCCATATCAGCATCGGTCCCATAAGAAGCGAAGCCGCAATACTGCTCAGTGTTTCGGCAAAAAGCGAAAGCGTCAGAAGTCCCGCCGCAGCGCCGGGAATCAGTGTAAGCAGTATCACCGACATATAGAAGGTTATGAATACGCCGCCGGAGCTGTCAAGTCCAACAAGGCGCTGTGCAAGTATATTCGCGGAAATATAAACGCTTCCGAAGCTGCCGTAGCAAAGAGCACAGACTATTATATCCGCGGGATGCCCTCCGAGTACGATTCCCATAAGGCAAAATGTGATAAGTCCGTCAGTATAAGGCTTTATCAGTCCTGTTGCGGCGGCGGCCATAAGCTTTTTTACCGCGCCGTCGGGAATAAGATATATATAAGGCTTTGTCAGTTCCTTCACCCAGTCGCTTGCCGCGCTGAAAAAGAACTGAATATATGCAAGTATTATTGAAACCGAAAGATATATTATAGTCCTGTCTATATCCGGCATTGCCTGCAATATTCCGAAGCCTATGACAAAGCCCGTGAACAAAAGCACAATTGTATTTATATTAAAGAAAATAAAGCGCGACCTTCTGTGTCCCTCGACCATATGCTTAAAGAATATTGCCGCTGCTCCGCTGCCTCTTGATATTCCTGTTTTGCGAAGCTTCACCCTTCTGCTGCCCATCATTATCTTGTCGCTGACATTGCCCTCTCTCAGCGCCTCGCGGAATTCATGGTGATTTTCCGCCTTCGACAATACATCCTCATAATAATCGGGATGAGTAGTAAAAAACGTAACTATGCACATTACGGCAAGAGCAAGAAGCAAACCGCCGTACAGAAATATCCTCTGCATATTTCCGTCAAGCAGACCAAAGACAAGTCCGTGCAGCCACCCGATAAACGGTATGTATTCAAGCTCCTTCAAGGAAATCGCATCACATATGCTGTCATAGCCTATGCCTGCCGCAAAAACATATACCGTCACCGTTCCTATGGGTACTATTATCATTGCGTATATTATAAATCTTATCAAGCGCACTCTTACGGGATTATTGCTGACAAGACAGAATATCATCAGCGTAACGAGCTGCACCATAACAAGCATGATAAGTATGCCCATAAGCATCAGAAGCATCTGATATACTTTAAGGTGAAACATATTTATCAGCATACCGCCGTATGCCGTAAAGGTAAGCAGAAATATTATCATCGCTGCAAGCTGCCGCCCAACTCCGTACATCAGGACAGTTCTCTCCGATATCGGTGCAGTGAAGATATTGTTTACATCACTCAGCGAAAAGAAGCTTGTACCCTCACTAAGCCCCTTCCGCATTATAGGTATGCTTATAAAAAAAAGAACGGCAAGATAGCCTCCGCTCAGAAGTCTCATATCACTGAGCTGACCGTCCGCCATTTCCTCCGTATTCATGGTAAAGCCCAGAACCGCGCCGTATATCATGCTGACGATAATAAACCCGTACAGCAGAAATTTGAGCGGGTGTCTGACAGTATCTATTATTTCGTTCTTTACCGTTCTTGATATGACATAAAGGATAGGTCTCATGCCTTTTCCTCCCTTTTGCCCTGACGCTCGGTTATGCTGAAAAACAGCTCCTCAAGGTTTTCACCGCTTTCCTCGACCTGACGGCGGGTGCGCTCTGCCTCAATGCGTCCGTTCATCATAATGAATACCCTGTCCCATACGCCCTCAACGCTTTCAAGCATATGAGTGGAAATTATTATTGTAGTACCCCTTGCCTTTGCCTCTCCGAGCATGAGCTTCAGTTCCTTTATCGCATGGGGATCAAGTCCGACAAGAGGCTCATCAAAAAGAAGTATCTTAGGCTCTATGAGCATGGCACAGCAGATGCTTATTTTCTGCTGCATACCCTTTGAAAGCTCTTTTCCGAGCTTATTTCTCTTATCATCAAGCTCAAGCCGGC
>CACXDV010000126.1 GCA_902766585.1 uncultured Ruminococcus sp. | reverse complement strand
GCATTTTTGCTGTCGCCTCTCCAGTATGCACCTGTGCAGGCTGTCAGCTTTATAGCCTTAACGGGAGCAACGCTCATAAGATGCGGACCGGCGCAAAGATCTGTAAACTCACCCTGCTTGTAGAAGCTGATAGGCTCGCCCTTGTCAGTATGTTCCTTGCAAAGCTCGACCTTATACGGCTCATCCATTTCCTCAAGAAGCTTAACAGCCTCATCCGGCGGAAGAAGGAATCGCTCGATCTCAAAGCCCTCTTTTACGATCTTTTTCATTTCAGCAGTGATCTTATCGAGGTCTTCGGGGGAGAAGGGCTTTTCCACATCAAAGTCATAATAGAATCCGTTGTCGATAGCGGGACCTATAGCAAATTTTGCTTTCGGGAAAAGTCTTTTAACAGCCTGTGCAAGAATATGAGAGGTCGAATGCCAGAATGCCTTTTTTCCGTCAGTGCTGTCAAATGTAAGTACCTCAAGCGCACAGTCCTTATCAAGTGCAGTTCTGAGGTCACATACCTCACCGTCTATTTTACAGACGCAGGCAGACTTATACAGTCCCATGCCAAGTGATCTGGTTACTTCGGCAGCCGTTATTCCGCTTTCAAATTCCTTAACGATTCCATCCTTAAGTGTTACCTTAATCATTTTTATTACCTCCTTAAAAAAATCCTGTTTGCTGGAGCAAGTGAGCCGTATACAAAATAAAAACCCCGCCCCGTGTATAAGAATACACAAGGGGCGAGGCTGAAAAGCTGCGCGGTTCCACCCTTTATTCCGGCACAAGTGCCGCTCGGGAGATACTTGATCTCATACCTTTAACGCAGGCAATACGTTCCGGCTTAGGCAAGGCGTTCGTCGGAAAGCTCAGAGGCGGTTTCGGATACAATGTGTATAAGGCGGCTTCCAGCCGATGACCGCCCTTCTCTGGTTATACAAGCTCTATGTATACGCTTCCTCGTCACAGCATTAGGTTTATGGTAAATCTAATATAACACTAATTCTTATTTATGTCAACAACTTAATCAATTTTTTTATTGACGGAAAAAATATCTGATATTTGTTTAGTGTGTCCAAAGACGATATGAACTGCATATAATGTAGTAAAAGCAGGAAGCTTTAAAAAAGGAAAAAATGATGAAACGGAGTGTAATGTATGATATGTAATTATGAAAGCTGCTGTGCTGAAAACAGCAGAAAGCGTTGCAATGAATGTATGAGCGGGGCAGCGGTCCTGATAGAGATAATAGGCGGACTTGTATTCTGTGCTGCAGCAGTATTGCTGTTCATCAACGGATTCCTCACCTCCGCAGGGACGGTAGCAACTGCCGCACTTATCTCAGGTCTTGTTTATCTCGGCTTGCTCACAGTCTCCTCGCTTGTTTCAAAAGCCGGATGTATAAGCTGCAATCTTCCGGGAATAATAACAGGTATTTTCGGAACTGTATTTTCCTCGGTGATCGGTACGGCGATAACCTTTACCGCAGGTGAAACGCTGTCCGCTGTTGTAATAGGGATAATTGCCTTTTTCCTTGCCTATATGATAATAAGCACGCTTTTTCTTATTAAGGGCTGCATTGAAAGCAGATAAGGAATAATATCCGATAAAGTATCGGGACTGCCAATTATACGGCGGTCCCGATATATTTCATTTCTGCGGCGGTCAGGATAATGATAAGGAATACTGTAATAAGATAAGTCAGAAGCAAAGGCAGGCTGAATATTTCGACGCGGATATCGGACTTGTATAATGAGTATGAAACACATTCTGCTATGATAGCAGCGGCTGATGCTGTCCATGCTGAAAATACGTCAAACGGCAGCAGCGGGGAAAGAATATAATGGAAAAGGAATATTGCAGCAAAAAGAGTATACAGTCCGATTGATTTTGAACATACGAAATGCAGCAGATGCGGGCGAAGGCATGAAAGCTCTATCAGTATCCAGAACATATAGGCTATGGCAAAGGGCTTGAAAAGCTCCCATGGGGTATTGCTGACAGGTGAAATAATATAGCTCCATGCCGCGGTGTCAGACCATCTTGCGCTCATTTTCAGTATCATGCCTGCTGATACAGCTGCAGCGCAGCTCAGAGGGAGAAAATATGCTTCTCTTTTCATAGCAGAAGGTCAAGTATGCCGACAGCCCTTGACATAGCCGAATGTGAAGCATTGAAGAAAAGGCGTTTCAGCTTAAGATTATCCGATATACTGAGATATTCCCTGCGGAAATCCGCTTCAAGAGAAAGCTCATGCGAAAGCCTTGATCTCAGGACACTGCGGAAGGAGCCTGTTTCATGTACAGACGGAGGCTGGAGCAGACTGTTGTCTCTTGTCATGCTCCGGTAGATGTCGTAAAGCGCATCAGCGGTATTGCCGCATTGAGAAGCAAATTCCTGAGCCTTGTTCATTGATTTTTCATCGGGAGCGGAACGTGACAGTATACGGTACAGCCTTGAATCATACTGTAAGATTGCCGAATACTGCTTTAATCTTGCGGAAAGTGCCGGTAAATTATTCAAAATTATCACCTCATGTCATTATATGAGGGTAAAATCCAAAATATTTTCTTGATTATTATTGCTTTAAAGAGTATAATGCTATTAAAGAAAATATGCTTAATGATTTTTTGATATAATCAAAAGGAATATATTTATGAGGAAACGGAGAACTTCTGATGAGAATGAGAAATAAGCCCTGGGCAAGACCGGAGCTGGAGGCCTGCAGTTATTTTATC
>CACXDV010000125.1 GCA_902766585.1 uncultured Ruminococcus sp. | reverse complement strand
TTTCGGTATTGTTTTTTAGTCAGTTTCATACTTCTATTATACAACTTTCATGCGGATTTGTAAATATTTATGTTAACACTCTCTAATCTGATTCTATTATAATCTTTATTTAGCCGGAATACAAGTACAGCCGCAGAATTTCTCCCACGGCTGTATATTTTTTAATCTAAAACTGTCTTTATGATGCGATGATTTAATTATTCATTTCTGTCAGTTTTTTCTGAAGATCAAACAATACCTCGTTGCTTATGACAGTATTATTATTATTATTGAAAACTAAAAGAATCACCATACCGCTTTCGGCATTGATCTGTATCTCAGTTTTTCTGTCACCTACACTATTTGCATCCGGCCAATAAACAAATACTGAAGAATGGTCATCACTTCCCCAGTCCGGATAAGGCTGTATCTCAGATATCTTTTGAATGACCTTTTTAGTCCACTCAATGCGTACTTCCCTGTCTTTGTAATCGGCATTAATATCTATTTCTGCTTTTTCAAAAATAGTTTTTACCTCCTCAGCAGTGACCTTACGTTTAAGAGGAAATTTATCAAAGGGTGTTCCGCTGTCCTTCATATTCTCGATTTTTTGAGCAAGATTAAACACATCCTCTATCTTTTTCCTATGCTGGTCTCTATCATAAAAAACTATACGGACAAGACCCTCACTGAAAATCTGAATCTCCTGTTTTCGTTCTTCAACTGTATCGGCATCAGGCCAGTATACCCATGCAGCATCAGAAAGAATTCCGTTATTTGTAACATCGGGATAATACTGTATTTTCTGTATTTCATTAATATTGTTTTTTACCCAAGAAGCCATATTTTCTAAATTGTCATAGTCCACACCTTCATATATCGGAGCTTTATTGAATATTTCAATTACTTCCTCAGCGGTTATTTTCCTCATATCAGGATAAGCCTTGGCGCATGCTATCTGATTCTGATATTCAAGAGTTCCTTCAAAAGCATCGGTTCCGTTGATTGTTTTATCATATTGCTCCTGAAGCTTAGCGGCATAGGAATACCTTATTTTAGTATCCGGAGAATAAGTTACACTTTCCGGTACCTTTACCTCCTCACCGACTAACTTTTTACCTGTATCAGGCGGCACGGGAGAGGTCAGTATCCTTTTTGTATATGGATATTCCAATCTGCGCGCCTCACGTTCCTCTGAACAGCCGTATTTTTCCAGAGCTGCCTTTTCAAGCTCATAGGGATAGCTGTAAATACATTGTTTTGCTTCAATATCACCGTATTCATCATATTCCTCCCTGATAAGCTCCATTGCATTATAGTTTATGCTCAGCTCAATTCGTCTTTCATCGATCTCATAGCTGTCCGGAAAATAAAAGTATTTTGGCAACTCATAAATAAAATGAATTGCATTCAGTTCCGAACCGCTGTAATATTTGTCAGGAAAATACTGTATTTTCTGCACAGCATTCAATACCTTATCCGAACGATTGAAATCAATTATTATCGGATTGAAGCCGTCATCATTCCATTCAAATCCATCCTCTGCAACCGTCTTCATAATATTATCATCATAATCTTCCGAAAATAGGATATCTGCAAACTCCTTTGATGTGATCTTTCGCATATCGGGCTTTGCATAATCAATATCAAGATAATACTTATATGTCATGGAACTACAATCAATACTATCGTCATTAATTAACTTCGTCCAGTCTCCATCCTTTGGTGCTAATCCGTTTTTGCTGAACACCCATTTATCAGGATCAACTAAAACAGCTTCTCCCATAACCGAGCCTAAAGGCTTTTCATCAGGTATTCCGACAGCAAGCAAGTCAGTATCACCCTGTTTAGAAGAATTACTGCGGTCGGATATGCTTTCTGATACAGTTTCTTTCTTTGAAACCGGAGCAGTCATCAGGAATACACATATTCCCGCAGCAGCAAGTACACATATTATTATTACCCAGAAGGCAGGTTTCTTATAGCTAAGCACATTTATCACCCTCTCCTTTACTCCGGATTCACCAAAGGCAAGCGTAACATGATCCATAGGATTTTTCCTTTCGCTGCAATTGATCAGCGCACGGGAATACTCCTTCCTTTTTTCAAATGAGTAAT
>CACXDV010000124.1 GCA_902766585.1 uncultured Ruminococcus sp. | reverse complement strand
TCCTGCGAGCAGGCTCTTATGATGCTTGAGCAGAGAACTCAGGACCTTCGTACGGCAGAGAGCGTTGCTATGCAGTCTATCCCGATGATAAAGACTATCGAGTTCAGCAACATGAACCTTGTAAGAAAGATAAATTCTGCATTTATCGTAACCCTTCCTGTATTTAAGCAGGCTCTTGCACAGGCTATGATGCTTAAGAGACAGCGCGTTCAGGCTGAGGCTATGCAGGCTCTTGATGACAAGACCAATGAGATGCTCATAAAGAATGCCCAGAACAGCGTAGAGCAGGCTAAGATGACAGCAAGAATGGCATCAGGCAGCTCAATCAAGATAGAAACTCTCGAAACTACATGGAAGACCATTATGAACGGTATCGAGGAAACAAAGAAGATTCAGGAGCAGGCTCACAGCCAGCGCGTAAGCGATCAGGCAAAGCTCCAGACAATCAAGGACGAGTTCAACAGAACCTACAATATGCCTAAGGCAAAATAATGTACATACACAGGCAGGTGTCTGTAAATAATATATAAAAATGACAGGAGGAAATTATTATGCCAATCAGCTTACAGAAAGGTCAGAAGGTTGACCTTACAAAAGGTAATCCGAGTCTCCGCAATATCATGGTAGGTCTTGGCTGGGATGTAAACCAGTTCGATACAGGCTATGATTTTGACCTTGATGCATCCGCATTTCTGCTCGGTTCAAACGGAAGATGCCCCACAGAAAAGGAATTCATTTTCTACGGAAACCTTGAACATTCATCAGGCTCCGTAAAGCATATGGGTGATAACCTCACAGGTGAGGGCGAGGGTGATGACGAGGAGATCCAGGTTGATCTTTCAATGATCCCCAATAATATCGAGAGAGTTGCATTTACCGTTACCATTTATGACGCAGACAAGCGCCGTCAGAATTTCGGTCAGGTAAGCAACGCTTATATCCGTATCGTTGATATGTCAACAGGTATGGAGCTTATCCGTTATGATCTTGCTGAGGATTTCTCTATCGAGACAGCAGTTGTTGTAGGCGAGATCTACAGAAATAACGGCGAGTGGAAGTTCAATGCTATCGGCAGCGGCTATCAGGGCGGACTTGCAGCTCTGTGCGGAAGCTTCGGCATCGAGGTAGCTTGATTTGTGACAAACGCCGCTTCCAGAGGAGGCGGCGCAATAAATAATAAACATATACTAAGGAGGAATTCATCATGTCAGTTTGTCTTTCAAAAGGTCAGAAAATCAGTCTTACAAAGGATAATCCCGGACTTAAAAATATTATGGTAGGTCTTGGCTGGGACATCAACCGTTATGATACAGGCGGAGATTTTGACCTTGATGCAGCAGCATTCATGCTTACAGTTGAGGGTGTATGCCCCTCTGAAAAGGAATTTATTTTCTACGGCAATCTCAAGCACTCATCAGGCTCAGTTGAGCATATGGGCGATAACCTCACAGGCGCAGGCGAGGGCGATGACGAGCAGATCCAGATCGACCTTTCTCTTGTTCCCGCTGAAATTGAAAGAATTGCTTTCACAGTAACAATTTACGACGCAGAAAACAGAAGACAGAACTTCGGTCAGGTAAGCAATGCATTTATCCGTATCGTTGATATGTCAAACGGCACAGAAATGATAAGATACGATCTGGCAGAGGATTTCTCGATCGAGACAGCAGTTGTTGTAGGCGAGCTTTACAGAAATAACAGCGAGTGGAAATTCAATGCTATCGGAAGCGGCTTCCAGGGCGGACTGGCTGCTCTTTGTAGCAACTATGGAATAAATGCTCAGTAAGGAGTAATCATAGGTAATGGCAATAAAACTAACTAAAGGCAACAAGGTCAATCTTCATAAAAGCTCGGATTCCGGACTGGGAGAAATACTGATAAACCTTAACTGGAATTCACGCCCTCAGAACCAGGGCTTCTTTGCGAAGCTCTTTGGCAATGATAAGGGAATAGACCTTGATCTTGGCTGCCTTTATGAATTGAAAAACGGGAAAAAAGGCACTGTTCAGGCATTGGGAAACTGCTTCGGAAGTCTTTCAAGGGAGCCGTATGTCGCTCTTGACGGCGATGACCGTACAGGCGAATCCTCTGTCGGTGAGAATCTCAGGATAAACGGAAATAAGCTGAGTGAAATCAAGCGTATCATTGTATATACATTCATATATGAGGGTATAGCTAACTGGCAGCAGGCTGATGCCGTTGTTACTATCAAATATCCCGGCGCAGAGGATATTATAGTTAATATGGACAGCTATGATTCAAGCTATAAGATGTGCGGTCTGGTGCTTTTTGAAAATGTATCGGATACTACCTTCAGCGTAGAAAAACTGGTACAGTTCTTCCCCGGTCACAGCGCTCTCGACAGAGAATATAAATGGGGACTGAGATGGGTACCCGGCAGGAAATGATTGAGAGGAGTTTTCAGTTATGTCTATCAGCCTTCAGAAAGGTCAGAAGGTAAGTCTTACCAAAGAAAGCGGCGGCGGACTTGTAAATGTAATTGCCGCTCTCGGCTGGGATGAAGCTCCCAGAAAGAAAAAGCTTTTTGCAAAGGAGCCTGAACCGATAGATTGTGATGCATCTGCATTTGCTCTCCGCGGAGGGAAGCTGTGCGGTAAGGAGGATGTTGTTTATTTCGGACATCTTACCCATGATTCCGGATGCATCAAGCATATGGGCGATAACCTTACAGGTGCCGGAGACGGCGACGACGAGCAGATCTATATTGACCTTGCTTCAATGCCATCCGAGATCGATAAAATAGTTATTGTTGTAAATATCTTTCAGGCAAGGCTTCGTCAGCAGCATTTCGGTATGATACAGAATGCTTATATCCGCATTATTGACGGCGCAACTCAGAAGGAGCTTCTGAAATATAATCTTACTGATGATTATTCCGGAAGTACGGCTCTTATCTTCGGAGAGGTATACCGCTATAATAATGAATGGAAATTCACCGCTATCGGTCAGGGCACTACTGACAACAGCGTTGATGAGCTGGCAAAAAGATACCGCTGAACATAATAATTTACAGGGATGCCGCTTGGTATCCCTGTTTTTGGAATGTAACCGGAAGACTTATTATTCAAAAAATTATTGACTGTTATTTTCTGATAGTGTATAATGAACTTATGTGTAAAAGCATATACAAAAAAATCGAAAGGACGAAATGCTAAATGAAGTTTAATGGTTTAACCGACAAGCAGGTCGAGGAATCCAGAGAAAAACATGGCTCCAATGCCATTCCTGATTCCGAGCCTACGACGTTCTGGGCTGAATTCCTTGAAACCTTCAGCGACCCGATGATCAAGATACTTCTTGTAATTGCCGCAATTATGATCGTACTGTTCATACTCGGCAAAACAGGTCTGCAGACAGGCGTTGAGATCTATGAGCCTCTCGGTACTATCATTGCCATTCTCGTTGTTGCGACAGTTTCCGCAAAAACAGGCGTGGCATCAGATACAAAGTACCGCCAGCTCAAGGACAGCACAGAAAAGGACAAATGTAAGGTTTACCGTAACGGTGAACTGATCGTTATCGAGGTCGATGACGTAGTTGTAGGAGATAAGATACTCCTCCAGGCAGGTGATAAGATACCCGCAGACGGTATTCTTATTTCAGGCAATATGCGCGTTGACAACTCAGCTCTTAACGGTGAGGCTGAGGAATGTAAAAAGACGGAGACAACAGAGGATACTCAGCTTGCTGATGAAATAACAGGCGATACCTTCGTTGATGCTCATTCACTGTTCAGAGGCGCAGTTGTATTTGACGGCGAGGGTGTCCTTGATGTAAGAAAGGTCGGCCTCAAGACCATGATGGGACGTATGGCTGAGGAAATGCAGGGCGATGAGCCTGATTCTCCGCTTAAGGTAAAGCTTGCAAAGCTTGCAAAGCAGATCTCGACCTTTGGCTATATCGGCGCAGGCGCTATCACACTTCTTTATATCCTTTATTTTATATTCCTTGCACCCATTGTTGTGGGCGGTAAGACTATCGGCACAGGTCCTGAGATATTCTTCCAGCAGGATTTCCTTACATTTATGCTCCCGAAGCTTATCGAGGCAGTTTCACTTGCAGTTGTAATTATCGTCTGTGCTGTTCCTGAGGGACTTCCTCTTATGATCTCCCTCGTTCTTATGCAGAACACCAGCAAGATGCTTGACCATAACGTACTTGTAAGAAAGGCAGAGGGTATTGAAACAGCAGGCTCTGTTAATATCCTTTTCAGTGATAAGACAGGTACTATCACAAAGGGCGTTCTTGAGGTTGTAGAATTCTTTACAGCCGACGGCAAGACCATTCCCATGGATGAGATATCCAAGCATGAAAAGCTCAGCACAAACCTTAATTTTGCTATAGGCAAGAATACACAGTCCATGTATGATTCAAAGCATGAGATCATCGGCGGTAATATCACAGACCGCGCACTTATGAAATTCCTCGGTGAGGATACCTTCCTTAAGCTTGATGCTGATAAGGAAAACAAGGTAACAGCTAATCAGGGCTTCAACTCTACCAATAAGTTCAGCCAGGCAAGAATTGATAAGCAGGGCAAGACCTTCTATAAGGGCGCTCCTGAGCGTCTGCTTGCAAAGGCAAAGAAATATCTTGACGCAGACGGCAATGTTAAGGAAATTGACAAGAAGGCTCTTGATGCAAAAATCGACGAGCTTTCCAATAAGGCAATGCGTGTGCTTTCCTTCGGCTATTCAGAAAAGCCCCTCAAGGAAAATGAGATCAATGATGACCTTGTTATCATAGGTCTTGTAGGTATCCGTGATGATGTACGTCCTGAGGCAAAGGTAGCCATCAAGGATGTACAGGATGCAGGCATACAGGTAGTAATGATAACAGGCGACAGAAAGGAAACTGCTGTTGCTATTGCTAAGGATGCAGGACTTATCAAGAGCGAGAAGGACAGAGTTCTTACCTCCGCAGAGCTTAATCAGATGTCTGATGATGAGATAAAGAAGATCGTTCGTGATATCCGCGTTATCGCAAGAGCGCTCCCGACAGATAAGTCAAGAATGGTAAGAATATGCCAGGAGCTTAACCTTGTTGTAGGTATGACAGGCGACGGCGTAAACGATTCACCCGCACTTAAAAAGGCAGATGTCGGCTTTGCAATGGGCAGCGGCTCTGAGGC
>CACXDV010000123.1 GCA_902766585.1 uncultured Ruminococcus sp. | reverse complement strand
TTTCCCGGACAGCTTACAACAGGTCTGAGTACTGATCTGAGTCCTGAAAAATGAAGTGTCATAGAGGTTTCGGATTCAAGAGAAAGACTTGCTCCGTCAAAGACTATTCCTGACGGCAAAGCGCATTTATCGGTATCGAACGGACGGTTGATAGTAGAAGCTGAGATGTTTATGATGGCGGTATCGGCTGCTCCGAGATTTGCGGGAGTGCCGCCGTATTGAAAGTATTCCTGTGAATATGCGCCGTAATTCAGCATAGCCTTAACGAGCTTTACCGAGGGATCGCTTTCGGGTTTGTTTTTAAGAATATAGTCTGCATAGTCCCTTACGCTGCAGCTGTATACAGTACCTGATTTTGTGTCGTTGATGATCTGAGCTTTGATCGGTGAGGACATTTCCTTTGCTGCAGTACTGCATTTGAATATATAACAGATCCTGCCGTTCAGAGCAGCGGTCTTTGCATCCTTAACGAGAACCTTTTTGATTGTCCCGTCAGGCATTGTGAAACGCATATAGGCAGTGCTGCTTTTTGCTGTACCATCACTCAGGCTCATATAGAAGTTTATGCTGATATCTCCTTCAAGACTGAGCGAATAGCCATCGAGGATAGCTCCGATACTGTCGGCATAGCCGAATTCAGCCTTTACTGTCACATTGGCATCGGGCATGATAAATGAATAGCTTCCGTCGCTGTTTTTGGTTGCTTCCTTGTCACCGTACTTAACGCTCTTAACGATATAGCCCTTGTCGGTTTCAACTGTGATCCTTACTCGTTCATTAAGTCTTGCGGTGCTTTTGTCGGAGGATATCGTTCCTCCGGCGCTTTGTGTGAGCTTTATTGAATGAGGTACTGTAGTTATGGGTGTATAGCGGTAGTTTGTATCAGTATCTCCGGATATACCGCTTATACTGCTCTCGCTGCCGTACTGCCATGTTGAACAGAAATCCGAAAAGTCGCAGTTATGCGGGTCACTCGGCCAGAGCGCCAGCCATAATTCACAGCCCTTCTGTGTAAGCCTGTCAGTATCAATGAAATTCTTGTACCAGTTGTAGCCGGAATACAGACCGGGCATGAAGCCGGCGTCTGAAATAAGGTCACAGGCATATTCAAGAATCTCTGTCAGTCCCTCCTTGCCTATCTGAGGCTGTCTGTCATCGGCTTCAACGTCAATATAAACGGGAAGGTCGAGTTTTTTTCCTTTTAATGATTCAAGCAGCTTTTCGATATTGTATTTCATTTCTCCCTTGTTGAAGGCGCAGGTATAAATATATACTCCGAGTTTTATTCCCGCTGCCTTTGCTTCAACATAGTTCTTTTCAAAGTATGAATCCTTATAATACCTTGCGTCCGACATATTGGTAACGCCGGCGCGGAGTACTGCAAAATCAATTCCGCTTGCCTTGACCTTTTTCCAGTCGATATCATTCTGATGCGCGGAAACATCTATTCCCTTTATAAGAGGAGAGGGTGACTGGCTGTCCTTGTTGAGACTTCTTACGCGGAAGGGGGAATTTATTATATCCTTTTTATAGCCCTTGGAATCTGTGACCGTAAGCTTAAAGACATAATTACCTTCCGGCAGAGCGCCGAATTTCATTCCGCCGTCAATTTGTGAAAGATTATAATATGTACCGCTGAGAGGTATTTTTACGGTATATGCGTTATTGTAAGAGGAAGAATAGCCGGATGCCTTATATATTCCTCCCGTTAGCTCGGCAAGCTCATATGTGGAATAAACTGAACCGCTGACAATAAAGCTTCCGTTAGTATTGCCCTTTGCCAGGGTACCTGTGGGATAGGAGGCATCATATACCTGAATATCGGAAGGAGATGAGCCGTTTGTTACGATACGGAATTTTTTGCATACGAGCTTTGTCATTGTTCCCTTCATATCGGTGGCGTAAATGATATAGTAATATTCTCCCGTGCCCAGCTTGCTGAAAATGATATGCTCGTCAAAGTTGGTAAAAAGGTCATAGAAATCAGTATTTGTTGTTGTATCATAAATTGCTGAGGTCCTTGAACCGTCAGTATTATATACACCGCCCCAGACACGTTTCATCTTGAAGGTCGATGCTATCTTGCCTCGGACGCTGAAAGCGCAGCCCTTCGGAAGAACATCTGCGGGAACGCTTGCGCCGTATATGGCAGTGCATGAAGCAAGGGCGCCCTTTGTAGTAACGGAAAAAGATGAGGATATTGCCGTAACGGTATTTCCGTCATTATCGGCAGCCATAATGATATAATAATAATTTCCGAGCGGAAGATCGCCGAATATCATATACTGGTCAAAGGTCTTGTACAGGTCGCATTTATTGCTGTTCGGCTTTGTTTCGTGATACATTACCTTGCTGCCGTTTGTGCTGTAAATGCCTCCGTAAACCTTTGCTATGGTCTTTTCCGAGGAAATGATACCCTTTATTCCAAAGGTTGTTCCGAGAGGTCTTTCACCTGTCGGGTATGATGCATTTGTGACTACTACCGAAAAGCTGCTCTGTGCCGATGCGGTAAGCATAAGCCTTTCCGATAATGGTGGATTTACCGGAAGAAAAAATGCTCCGCATATCATCAGAAGAGCGAGTCCGGCTGATATAAGCTTTTGTTTTATTTTATAATTCATGTCTGTCCTCCTTATGAAAAAACATGATATTATTATAACACAAATAAGCCGAAAAGTACCTTTAACTTCACCGTCAGGCATAGAATATAAAGGGTTGGTTTTTGGTAAAAATCACTATATAATAATTTAAAAGGCTAAAGCGGTCATTATAAGATGAGGGTATTGACTGAAAACGCAAAATATATTATAATTATTAAAAATAAAATTATTTTATGGGCATTTTTCACAAAAATAGTGATGATATTGTTTTGGAAAAAGCTGCCGGATGAAAAAATATAAGGAGAGTGGCAGGTATGAACAGGGCTTTGACAGAAAAGGAGCTTCTTGACTGCTTTGATGAATCGCTTAAAAATGGCAGTATATATATTTTGTATCAGCCTAAAATAAATCATTCCACGGGAAGAATGATAGGCGCTGAGGCGCTTATGAGATGGAGCAGTCCCGAATTTGGTATGCAGTACCCGTCGGATTTTATTCCCGTGCTTGAAAAGAATGACCTGATATACCGTGCAGATCTTGCAGTGTTTGATAATGTTTGCAGCTTTCTGCGCGAATGTCTTGACAGCGGGATAAAGCCCGTTCCGATATCGGTAAATATGTCAAGATATGATATTTACAGAAAGAATTATGTTGAGGAGATAGAAAAGCTCCGCCTGAAATATAATATCCCCGTAAAATACCTTCATGTTGAGGTAACGGAGACATCAGCCATCGGAGGAATGGAGCTTGTTTCCGGTGTGCTTAAACAGCTTCATGAATACGGCTATATCGTTGAAATGGATGATTTCGGCAGCGGATATTCGTCGCTCAATGTATTGAAGGATCTTGCTGTTGATGTAATAAAGCTTGATATGCGTTTCCTTAGCGGAAATATAGGAGGCAGGGGAGGCACTATCATCAGCGCAATAGTACAGATGGCAAAATGGCTCGGTACCCCTGTTATCGCTGAGGGCGTTGAGACTATGGAGCAGGCGGATTATATGAAAAGCATAGGCTGTAAATATGTTCAGGGCTATCTTTATTCAAAGCCCGTTCCGAAGGAGGAATTTTGCAGTAAGCTTCAAATGGTTGACCATGAACCGCTTACGCCGGCACTTGATTTGATAAGGGAAATGGATGCGGGAAGGTTCTGGGATCCGAGGTCGATGGAGACGCTCATATTCAATAATTTCGTCGGAGGCGCTGTTATCTTCTCCTATCAGAACGGCAAGGCTGAGATACTCAGGGTAAATAAAAAATATGTCCGTGAGATAGGAATGAATATGATGGAGCAGGAGATAATCAATTCAGATCCGTTCAGCGGTATGGATGAGAATAATCATAAGATCTTTACGGAAACTCTTGAGAGAGCAATAAGCTCCAATGATGAAGAAAGCTGTGAGACATGGAGAACGGTATGCTCAAAGATATGCGGAGAGGACAAGATATGCATACGAAGCTATATCCGCATGATAGGCAAAACGGAAACACAGTATCTTTTCTATGCAATGGTGCATAATATAACTGCCGAGAAAAGACGATATGACGAGCTTTTTGAAAGCGAGCGCCGTTTCAGATTTTCGAGCGAGCAGGCAAATGTATATGCTTGGGAGGTGGATATCGCCACAAAGGATATGCGTCCATGTTTCAGATGTATGCGTGACCTGAATGTGCCTCCTGTGGTCCATAATTATCCCGAACCTATGATAGAGAACGGTCTTTTCCCGCCCGATTATGCCGATATGTACAGAGAGTGGATGCGTAAGCTTGAAAGCGGAGAGGTGGACAGCCTTGACGGAATAATTCCTCTGACGATCGGCAGAATACCCTTCCATGTAAGATTTACTCTTGAGAGGGATGAAAATGGTGAACCCCTCAAGGCATACGGCTCGGCAACTCTTGTGGTTGACGGGGAGGAAAATAAATAAAAAATTCAACGGGACTTTCGCTTTTTACGGCGAAGGTCCCGTTATCTTTATTTTGCTATGTAACAGTCAGGATCGGTGATATCGAAGCGTCCTGTTTTTGCGTATGTGAGGCATTTTGAACCGCCCCTGCACATAGAGGCAAATTTACATTCTCTGCATCCGTCCGGTATGCCGACAGCCCTTAGCTCTTTCATTACAGGGCTGTTCCGGTGCAGTGTGAGAAGCTCACTTTCCTTTATATTCCCGATAATGAACGGGAGCCTCCTGCATGGCATGACATCACCGTTTGCAAGTATGATAAGAAGGTTTTCTCCGGCAGCGCAGCGGTAGACGAGCTTATTTTTACAGGGAATGAACTGTAATGAGCGTCCGCAGAATACCTGTCCTTTTCTATTAAGACGGGCAGCGGTTCTGCAAAGCTTGCGAAAGTCATCGGAGGAAAGAGTTAGATTATCCTTATCCTCCTCAGAGGGAATAATAACTCTGTCAAACCAAAGCTTATTCACACCTAAATCTTCACAGAAGGAGGCAAGCCTTTTTAATTCGCTCTTATTATTATTCTGTGCGGTGAAGGAAATGCTTGTAAAAATTCCCTGAGTTCTGAGCGCATATATACCGTTTACGGCTTTTTCAAAGCTTCCTTTGCCTCTTATGGAATCATGTACCCTTTCCATTCCATCAAGGCTTATCTGTACATAATCAACTCCGCAGGCGCGAAGCTTTCTGGCTTCCCATTCTCCGATAAGAGTGCCGTTGGTAAGAACACCCGTTTTTAAGCCCTCCGAACGCGCAAGGAGCAGAATATCGAACAGTCCCGGATGAGTAAGAGGTTCGCCTCCCGTGATATTCAGCCTTCCGCGGCAGCCGTAGGCATTGAGAAGGTCACGGAATTGTGAAATTACCGTTTTTGCTTCCTCAGGCTTTTCAAAGGCGGAATAATCGTCCTGATAACAGTGCTTGCAGCGAAGGTTGCAGCGGTGTGTTATATGCCATTGAAGCGTGAAATCCGTATAATTGAAATTCTCCATAACTCAGAATGAGGAGCTTCCTCCGCCTCCGCATCCGCCGCAGCTTGAACCGCTTGAACAGCTCGAACAGCTTGAGCAGCTGCTTCCGGAGCTTGAGGAGGTCGTTTTCGGGGGACGGTGCTCTGTTATATGTCCTACATATACGGCATTGACATTCCCGCTGAAGCTGCCTGCTGCTATGTAGCGGTCAGCTTTTTCAGGGATATCAAACTGTATAAGTGCATTGTGCTTTTTGGAAAAGGCAGCGGCAATAGCAATGATAAGTCCAAGCATAACTGAGATGACAGCATAACCGCTGACCTTAAGAGGCTCGCTTATCTGTCTGTTTTCGATAACGGCAAGAACCTGTTCGTATGCTAATGCGGCACATTGGTAGTAATTTCCCGAGGTCGCATAGCTGCTTGCATTGTCGGTGATTGAGCGCGCAAATGAATCATTGACGGATTCATATATTTTGCCGTAGGACTGTATAGTAAGCTTGCGGACATTCATATTTATCACAAAAATACATCCGCTTTCAAAGCCGAACAATTCCCTTCTCTGTATACGCGCCTGGTCTATCTCATTTGAGGTGTATTCTGAGGTAGTCCAGAAGGCAACATTTCCGTAGGCGGTAATGGGCTTCATATAATCAACAAGATGACTTTCCTCAGCATCGGTGAGAAGGTCGTCATCGTCAATTATAACGACTCTGTAGTTTGTATCGGGATCTGTATATTTTGTATCGCCGGCAGCATCTGCGGTTATTACGGCTGAAAGAAACAATGCTGTTATAATAAGAAAGCTGAATGTGATCCTGAAAATTCTATTTCGTATCATAAGCTGCTCCTTTCTTGTTGAACTGCGGAAGTCTGCGTTTTGCGACATTGCTCTGGAAGTGTATCTGCATTATAGTGAGGATAAAAAGCTCTGCCGCCGCAA
>CACXDV010000122.1 GCA_902766585.1 uncultured Ruminococcus sp. | reverse complement strand
TTTTTCAATTTTTTATTCAGAAAAAGCATCGGGGACACTCATAAATGAATGTCCCTGAACGCTGACTTAACCGTTTTTGATCATTTCGATAAGCTTCTGTTCAGCAAGGGCAGCATCTGCCTTTCCTCTGCTGTTTTTCATAACAAAGCCTACCATAGCCTTGATTGCCTTTTCCTTGCCTCCGAGATAATCGCTTACTGCCTTCGGGTTGCTTTCAACAGCCTGTCTGCAAAGCTCTGTAAGGGCATTTTCATCAAGTCCGCCCATATCGCTTTCGCTGATGAAATCCTTTGCGCCCTTACCAGTTTCAAGCATCTTATCAAGAGTTGCCTTCGCAAGATTCATGCGTATCTTTCCGCTGTCAAGAAGCTCGATCAGCTCCTTCAGTGACTCGGCAGAAACCTTAATATCAAATTTCTCCTTATCGGATTCAGTCTCAACTGTGCGGAAGATCTGACCTATAATGAAGTTTGCGGCAGTTCTCGGATTCTTTGTACCCTCGCTTGCCTTTTCAAAATACTCGGCTACGTTCCTGTATTTTGTAAGCAGCAAAGCATCTGTCTCAGGAATACCAAGCTCCTCTGTATACCTCTTCAATTTTGCTTCGGGAAGTTCGGGAAGGCTTTCCTTTATCTCCTCAACAAGCTCAAGCGGTACATTTATAGTAACAAGGTCGGGATCGCGGAAATAACGATAATCGTTTGCATCTTCTTTTCCTCTCATGCCTGATGTTGTATTTGTAACATCATCATATCTGAGAGTTTCCTGAATTACCTTTTCTCCGCTTTCGATAAGGTCAACCTGACGCTCAAATTCATATTCCATAGCCTTTGCAATAAAGGTAATGGAGTTCATATTCTTTATTTCAGTTCTTGTGCCGAGCTTTTCGCTTCCCTCAGGACGAACGGAAATATTAACATCGCATCTCATCGAGCCTTCCTGCATCTTACAGTCGGACACGCCGATATATCTCATTATGTTCTGAAGCTTTTCTACATATTCCTTTGCCTCGTCAACACTTCTGAAATCAGGCTCTGTAACAATCTCTATAAGAGGAACTCCGCCTCTGTTGTAATCGACAAGAGTATCTCCTCTGCGGTGAACGAGCTTTCCTGCATCCTCTTCAATATGGATACGGAGTATTCTTATTTTTCTGCCGTTTGAAAGCTGAATATATCCATGCTCACAAAGGGGCTTGTCATACTGGGATATCTGATACGCCTTCGGAAGGTCGGGATAGCAGTAATTTTTTCTGTCCATCTTCGATATTTCAGCGATATGGCAGTTAGTTGCAAGTCCTGCGCGGATAGCATATTCCACTACCTTTTTATTAAGCTTAGGAAGCGTACCCGGAAGTCCTATGCATATAGGACAGCAATGTGTATTAGGCTCTCCTCCGAACTGTGTAGTGCAGGAGCAGAAAATTTTTGTATTTGTAGCAAGCTCCACATGAGTTTCAAAGCCTGCGACCAATTCGTATTTCATATTCTTTTCCTCCCTTATCACAGCTTCACGCCGAAATCAGCAGCCTTGAATTTATTTGCCGCATTTTCATACTGCCATGCAGCATTAAGTATTTTTGCCTCGCAGAAGCTATTTCCGATAAGCTGCAAGCCTATAGGCATACCCTTTGCATCCTGACCGCAGGGCACGGAAATTCCGGGCAGTCCGCAGATATTTGCGGGTACTGTGCAGATATCGGTGAGATAGGTCTCTACAGGATCGCTTACAGCGTGACCGTTTTCAAAGGCTGTCATGGGAACGGTCGGCGCAAGCATGATATCACAGCTTTCAAATGCCTTTTTGAAGGAATTAACGATAGAGCCTCTGAGATTCTGCGCCTTCTTGTAGTATGCGTCATAATAGCCGGAGCTGAGAACATAAGTACCGAGAAGTATTCTTCTCTTTACCTCTTCACCAAAGCCCATGCTTCTTGTCTTTTTCACCATATCATTAACATCGCGGTAGTTTTCAGCCTTGAAGCCATAGCGTATACCGTCATATCTGCCGAGGTTTGACGAAGCCTCAGCGCAGGCAATTATATAGTAAACCGGCAGCGCGTATTTAAGTGAAGGCATATCAAAATAAACTATCTCTGCACCGAGCGACTCATAGGTTTTTACTGCCTCATCAACAGCAGTGCGGACATCCTCACGGATACCGTCAAAATATTCTCTTGCAATGCCTATCTTCATTCCCTTGATATCATTTTTAAGGCTTTCGCAAACAGGCGCACCCTTTCTTCCTGCCGAAGTGGAATCCATAGGATCGTATTCCGAAATAGCATCATAAACGATAGCCGAATCCTCAACGCATGAGGTTATCGGTCCGATCTGGTCAAGACTTGATGCATAAGCAATAAGTCCAAAACGGGAAACAGCGCCGTATGTCGGCTTCATACCCGTGATACCGCAGAAGGACGCAGGCTGACGGATAGATCCGCCCGTATCGGAGCCGAGACCGTAAACAGCAATATTTCCTCCTACTGCACTTGCAGCGCCGCCGGAGCTTCCGCCTGCAACATGACCGAGATCATGGGGATTTTTTGCACCGCCGAAGCAGGAATTCTCACATGAAGAACCCATAGCAAATTCGTCCATATTTGTCTTGCCGAGAAGAACGGCATTCTGTCCCTTTAATATTTTCCATACGGTTGCATCATATATGGGAGTGTAATCCTCAAGTATTTTTGAACAGCAGGTTGTCTTGATTCCGTCTGTGGAAATATTGTCCTTAAGCGTCATAGGAATACCTTCAAGAAGGGATATCTCCTCTCCCTTTGAAAGCTTTTCATCGACTTTTTTTGCTGTTTCAAGAGCCGCCTCAGGGGTAACTGTAACATAGGCATTAAGCGCGTCATTATCCCTTTCAACAGCTTCAATATATTTCTGTGTAAGCTCCGCGCATGAGAAATCCTTTTTCACAAGGCCCTCATGGAGCTTTTTTATCATGCTTTCACTCATAATAGCTTCATCCTTCCGCCGTTTGGGGCTTATTTCATAATATTCTTCACAAGGAAGCAGCCGTCATCGCTGTCCTTTGCATTGGCAAGTATCCTCTCTCTGTCATAGGAGGGTACTACCTCGTCCTCACGGAATGCATTTGAGAGATTATTGATATTATCAAATTCCACTCCCTCATCGGCTGCGTTATTGATAGTATCCGCAAATGAAATTATCTGGCTCATATCCTCTGTAAGCTTATCAATTTCATCCTCTGCCACAAACAGCTTTGAAAGAATAGCTATTTTCATTATTTCTTCTTTTGTAACCATTTATTTACCTCCATAATATTCCCGAATAAGAAGCATATCACGGAAATCAATTAAGATTGATCTCCGTGTTTTATATGCTGAATCATATCAGTAAGAAGAACCGTCTCCTTCGCCGTCATCCTCATCTGAATATTCTTCCTCTGCCTTGCCTACGCCTACTCCGTCTCCGCCGGTCTTAATAAGAGAAGCAAGTGCGGGATCTGCCTTTGAAAGATCGACCTTTCCTTCACTGCCGCTCTGATCAAAGCCCTCTCCGCCGGTTCTTATCAGTCCATCAAGAGAATGATCAGCCTCGACTGCCTGCATCTGACTTCCGTCAAAGCCCTCGCCGCCGGTTTTAACTATTCCTTCGAGTGAAGGATCTGCCTTAGTAAGCTGAACAGCACCGGAATTATTATCTCCGTTAAGACCGTCTCCGCCGGTTTTTATTATTCCCTCAAGAGAAGCATCCGACTGATAATCCTCTGCTCTTGTATTGAAGGGATCCTCCTGTCCCTTGCGGATAAGACCTTCAAGTGATCTATCCGACTGATAATCGGAGGCATTGCGGTTAAAGCTGTCATCGCCGCCTTTTTTAACGAGATTTTCAAGCTTATCATGCTCAACTATGCGGTAATCTACCAGATCAGGTGCCTTTTCCTTTTCAACCGGAGCGGGCTTCGGCTGCGGCGGTGCAGCAGGCTTCGGTCTCGGTGCAGGCGGAGGAGGAGGCGGTGCTGCCATCTGATCACGAAGTGCCTTTAGTCTGTTGGAACGTACAACCGAAATAACAATAACAATAATTGCAAGTACAACGATCACTATTACAGCAACAATGATTATTGTTTTAAGAGCCGTATAGAAATCCGTCTGGTTCTCCTGTGCTTCATCATCTGTCTGTGACAATGCTGAAAAAGTGATCCGGTTCTCATCACTTTCCTTGGAGAAGGTATCCGTTTCGGCAATAGCCTTTAAAATATACGTCCCTGCATCTGAGGTCTTGAATTCACCCGTATATTTGCCGTCCGGCTGTCTTTCAAGAGGTATCGTTTCATCCTCCTTGCCCTCACAATGGGCAACTACCTTCATTTTAATTGTTTTGAGAAGATCATAGTCATCAACTATCTTGCTTCCGTTATTAAGAGTTGCCTCAAGCTTTACAGGAGAGCTTACGCTCCATTTCTCCGGAACGATGAATTTTACATATACAGAATAATAATCAAGCTGAGTAATAGTACAGTTATCATCCTTTGCCTTTGACAAATGCAGATTCCATTTGCCCGCCTTCGGATAGATCAGCTTCAATAGCTTATAGCTGTATGTAGATGTAAAGCGCACATTCTTATCAGTAGCAATATCAACGATATTTCCGTCTGGATCCTTAAGAACGGGATTAAGCTCTGTATCAGTCAGCTTTGTACGGATAATTACATTTACATAGAAAACAGTATTATCCTTAACATTGACAGTAACATTTCCGTTTGTAATCTTCAGCTCTGTTCCCTTAACACTCGCTATATCAGCAAAAATGCTTCCCGCAATACCTGTGAGCATATCCGAATTGCCCGCAACATAGGTCTTTCCGCTTGTTTTTTCGGAAATTTTTTCAAGCTCCGCCTTATCAAGCGTACCGTCGGCATTAAGTCCTATTGAATATACAGGTATTTTCTTTTCACTCAGTTCGGCAAGAGTTTTATCCATTTCCTCAAAGGATTCCTGATTTGTACGGGTACCGGCTTGTAAAAGATTTGTATTGCCGTCACTGAGA
>CACXDV010000121.1 GCA_902766585.1 uncultured Ruminococcus sp. | reverse complement strand
TCAGGTCTTACGGAAACAAAATATACCGCTAAGGACGGTGGCTGGTCTGATTATTCCGGTGAGTTCATAAGTCAGGTATACGGAAGAAATCCCGACCTGCTCCCGCAGAATATCAAAAATCCTGCCGTGACAGGAAGCTTTACCGGATGGAGTTCGGATATAGCTATGAATGATGAGGACGGCGACGGAGTTTTTGAGGCATATGTAGATATCCCTTCTGTAACGGAGGAAATGCTCACAGACAAGGAGCCGGACGGAAGACAGGCAGTAGAAAAGAGTCTGCGCTTTATGATAAGGATAGCAGATAAGCCCGAAAGAACATGGGGCAGCTATGAAGAGGAGTATAACCGTGTATTCGGCTCTCAGATAAGCATACCCGTGACTGAAACTGTAAATCCCGGCGACCATGTAAGCTTCAGGGTATTCTTCGATACGACCAGAAATGCTCCCGATGCAGTTTCAGCGTATGAAAAGGATAACAGCAAGGGTATCTCACCTGATGCAAAAGTTGCCTTTGATTTCCTTTATGCAGGCTATGATAATTTCAGAAGGACGCTTGAGCGCGGAGATTATACATATGAGGCAAAAAACGGCATACTTACTCTGATAGAATACAGCGGAAGTGATTCAGAGATAAGGCTTCCCGCATATGTTGATAATATGCCCCTTAAGGTTATCGGAGAGAATTCCTTCTATCAGAATCATTCCGTATCAAGGGTGATACTTCCCGATACGGTCACTACTATCGAAAACAGAGCCTTTAACGGATGTTCGATGCTCAAGGAGCTTGTTCTCGGAGAAGGTGTACAGGCAATAGAGCCGCAGTCTGTTTTCTATTGTGACAGCTTTGAGGCATATAATGCAAATGAGAATAATACTGCCTTCAAAGCAGTTGACGGAGTACTTTTCAATAATGCTGAAACAACGCTCATAGGCTATCCTCAGGGCAGAAACGGAGACAGCTATATCGTTCCGGAATCCGTGAAGATTATCGGAAGCTATGCATTTTATAACTGTATGGGACTGAGAAAAATATCAGTTCCGGAGGGTATTGCGGAAATTGGTGAAAAGGCTGTCGGCTTCTTCTATGATAAGGCTTCAGGAACTGATAAAAAGACAGAGGAGCTTGTTATCTGCGGAAGATCCGGCACAGCGTCTAAAATATATGCCGAAGAAAACGGCTTTGCCTTTGAAGAGGCAGATGTACTTCCTGAAAGGATAAATCTCAGCAAATACACTGCTGTAGTTGTGAAGGGCAGCAGCATTACTCTTACAGCAGCCGTTCTGCCTGATAATACAACGAATAAAACTGTTGTATGGTCAAGCTCGGATAATAAAATAGCGACCGTAAGCAACGGAAAGGTCACTGCAATATCAGCAGGCAAGGCGAAAATCACCGCTGAAACGATAAACGGAAAAAAGGCTTCCTGTGATATCACTGTTAAGCTTCCTGATACGGCTGTTACCGCTGTTAAGCTGAATAAGACATCTCTTGTACTCACAAAGGGACAAAGCTCAGTACTTACAGCTGAGGTCGAGCCTTCAAATGCGACAAATAAGACTATTACATGGACAAGCTCAAATACAAGCGTTGCATCCGTCAGCGGAGGAAAGGTAACTGCTCTCAGCGCGGGAACGGCAGTCATTACTGCAAAGAGCAATAACGGCAAGACAGCTTCATGCACAGTTACCGTAAAGAATCCCGCGGTAAATGCAACATCAATTAAGCTTGATAAAACAGCAACAGGTCTTGGTGTCGGCGAGACGATAACTCTCAGGGCAACAACAAATCCGTCAAATGCCACAGTTACCTGGACAAGCTCAAATACCTCAGTAGTGACCGTAAGCAACGGTAAGATAACAGGCAAAAAGGTCGGTACAGCTACTATTACGGCAGCATCCGGAAATGTCAGAGCAACTTGCAGCGTTACGGTCAAGTCTGCACCGACAAACGTAACACTGTCAAAGACAGCGGTATCAATAGGTGTGGGTGAGAAATTCTCCGTAAGCGCGATACTTCCCGCAAATACTGCCGCAGTTACAAGAATATATTCCTCAAGCAATTCATCTGTTGTAAAAATGACAAGGACAAGCTGGATAGGCGAATTTGTCGGCGTAAAGACAGGCACAGCTGCAGTTACCGTAAGACTTTATAACGGCAAGACGGCAAAATGTACTGTAGTTGTCAGGGCTGCTCCGACAAGCGTATCCCTTTCAAAGTCATCAATGTCAATGGGCATAGGAGAAAGCTTTACCCTGTCTGCTGTACTTCCGTCAAATACAGCAGCGGCTGTAAGGACATATTCTTCAAGCAATCCCTCTGTCCTGCAAATGACAAGAACTGATTGGGTAGGAACCTTCAAGGCTCTCAAAAAGGGTACGGCAAAAATAACCGTAAAGCTTTATAACGGCAAAACCGCAAGCTGTACCGTATATGTAAATCCTGCTCCGTCAAAT
>CACXDV010000120.1 GCA_902766585.1 uncultured Ruminococcus sp. | reverse complement strand
TGAAGAACTGCCGTTTGATGAAAACAATGTGGAATCAGTGTTAAAGCCTGCGGAGTTGGCTGTACCTCTCAGCGCTGACTCTTCACAATTAGTTGCAGTTGCCGCAGCCGCACAGGGACACAGCTTTGTGCTTCACGGACCGCCCGGTACGGGAAAATCACAGACAATTACAAACATGATTGCCAATGCACTCTATAACGGAAAAACAGTATTGTTTGCCGCAGAGAAGATGGCAGCTCTCAGCGTTGTACAAAAAAGACTTGCAAATATAGGACTTGATCCGTTCTGTCTTGAACTTCATTCAAATAAAACAAGCAAATCTGTTGTTCTGTCACAGCTTAATAAAGCGCTTGAAGTCGGAAGGATAAAGCAGCCGGAAGAATACGAATCTTCTGCACAAAAGCTTTTTGAGATCAGACAGGAATTCAGCGATACGATAGAGGCTCTTCATAAAAAACGTGAATACGGCTATTCTGTTTATGAAGCAATAGAAAAATATGAGGAATATTCAAGCTATAAAGGCAGCCTTTGTCTTGACAGGAATTTTACAGATTCACTATATACAGAAAATGTTCAGATATGCAGTGAAGCAGTAAGAAGATTCGCAATTTCTGCTGCGGAAACAGGAGCATATTCTGACAATCCGTGGAGAGGCTGTGAGCTTTCGGATTATTCCTTTGAACTGAAAGACGAGCTTGAAAGAGAATTGCGTCGTACATTGTCTATTGCCGATAATGCTAAAAATGCTTTAGAGATGCTTGCCGGTTCGCTTGATATAGACGAACGTTCATATAAGGTGCTTGAAGAACTTTCGGCAATAGCAATTTCCGCAGATGAAGACAGGGGAGCAATGCTGATACCCGCAGTTGTTTCGTCTGATAACGGAGAAATTATTGCTCAGAGAATAAATGAATGCTGCTATGCAGGTGAAGAATATAATTCTCAGTTTGCTTTACTGACTTCGGATTTTGACGAAAGCATTCTTGAATATGACGTTAATAACGCTTCCATTAGATTAAGACAAGCGCAGTCAAGTTGGTTCCTTCCTAAGATAATAGGTACAAATAAGCTTGTAAAAGAAATGAAGCTATATTCAAAAAATCCATCTTCTGTAAAGAAAGAAGAGCTGCAGCAGCAGTATGACAGGATAAAAAATATAACAGCCCTCAGGCAGAGCATTACTGACATAACAGCGGAAATGACACAGTATCTCGGCAATGCTTTCACGGGACTACGGACTGACTGGACGTTTCTCAGGAGAGCCGTCAATTATTCTCTTGCTGTAAAAAAGGCTGTAGATACCGCAGAATACAACAGAAAAATAAAATACATAAACAATATTGTGTACCTTGTCAACGACAGTACCGCAAGAACTGCCGAAAAGGATATCACCTTATTTATCAAAAATCAGGCTGAACTCTTTGATAGATATTCGGTAATTACGGAGATGCAGTCTGACGGTGAAAATCATATTTTATCATATATTGAAAGACTTTCGGGATATGTTTCAAATATTCCGCTTTTAAAAGCATGGACTTCTATGCAGTATGAAAGGAAAAAGCTTTTTGCCTGCGGTCTTAATACCGTATATGACGCATGGCAGCAGGGCAGGCTTAATGACAGTGAGCTTTCTTATGCATTTGAAGCAGATCTCAACTATGCGTTTATACTGAAAACTCTCAGAAATGACAGGATACTCAATAACTTCCGTGGTGCACGTTTTGAAGATACAATAAAGCAATACAAGGAGCTTACCGAAAAGTTCAGAATACTCACGATAAATGAGCTTGTAGCGAAATTATCGTCAAATGTTCCTGCCGGCAGCTCATCGGGTGCGGCTTCTTCCGAGATAGGAATACTTAAAAAAGCTATAAAGAGCGGCGGAAGAATGATGTCTATAAGAAATCTTTTTGATAAGATACCGAATCTTCTAAGGAAAATTTGTCCGTGTATGCTTATGAGTCCGATATCCGTTGCACAGTATATTGATCCGTCTTTTCCGAAGTTTGACCTTGTTATCTTTGATGAGGCATCTCAGCTGCCTACAAGTGAAGCTGTAGGAACAATAGCAAGGGGTGAGAATGTTATCGTTGTAGGCGATCCGAATCAGCTGCCGCCGACAAACTTTTTTAACAACACGCATTTTGACGAGGACAATATGGAGATAGAGGATCTTGAAAGTCTGCTTGATGACTGTCTTTCCATATCAATGCCGCAAATGTACCTTAAATGGCATTACAGATCACGTCATGAAAGCCTTATCGCATTCAGTAATATGAAATATTATGACAACAAGCTGTTTACATTCCCGTCTGCAAGTGATCTGAGATCTGCTGTAAGCTTTGTTCCTGTTGAGGGAAGCTATGACAAAGGACGTACAAAACAAAACAAAGCCGAAGCCGAGCGTGTTGTGAATGAGATAATAAACAGGCTTAGAAGCGGCAGCACTGACAGTAT
>CACXDV010000119.1 GCA_902766585.1 uncultured Ruminococcus sp. | reverse complement strand
GCCATTGATTCACGCTCACCCATAACGCTGAGCATTGAGCTGAATACCATGCCCGCATTCGTTTCGTCAAATACAAACTGTGACCTGTCGGAAAACAGATCTCTGAAATGAGGCATGAATTTGAAATTGCTGATACAGCTCTCTATCTTGTCCGGATCGTCCGTCGGCTCGAACAGGACAATGAACTGCAGATCATCGGGACAATGATAATAGCAAAGGTCAAATACCATTCGCTGTATAAGCCTTTCGGCAAATACCATATTCGGCGCAACTATACCGAGCGCGCCGCAATTCCTCAGTGAAAAAAGCATAGGCGCTCTTTTCATATATTTATACTTTTCCGCAATATGATTCGGGAGATTAGTCAGATAGAAGGTCTCGTCCTCTTTATTGTCATAATCCTCATCATCGGAGATATAGAGCTTTACCTTATCGAATTTTATCCTGAATCCCTCTGAGGAGAAGATGACGTCCTTCTTTCCTCCCCTTATCTCAAAATAATTTTCCACAGTATCAGAGGTGCCGAGCCTTACTGTCAGATAGTCGCTGTCCGACTGACAGCGGCTGAATATGCTTCCGCATACTCCGTAAACGCTTTTTTCAGGCTTGCTTTCATCAAACAGGTCATTTATATCAGGATACTGTTCATCAAGCTTTGCGGCATCCTTTTCCTGCCTTTGCAGTATGCCGGCTATCGTCTTGTCAATATACGCCTCATATTCCGTACGCCATTTGAGAAGGTCTTTTTTATACTTTTTTCCCTGGCGTATGAAATTCACCACCGACAATACAACAGTCACAAGGCTCATAAGCGAGCTCAGAAGCACCATAAGTATGCCCTGTGAACCGCCTGACATCAGCCTTGTCATTATCGTTACCGAAAGTGTTATCACGGTAGGCAGAAGCAAGAAGAAAATATTCTGCTCCGGCTTCTGCGGGGGATTTGACGGGGGTATGATGTCAACGGGAGTTTCATCAAAACGGCTAAGCTGTCTTGTACTGATATTGTAATCCGGGAAGGATATCCCGTCGCCTTCGTTCCGGGCGGGATTGAAGGCAGGTATGATCACCGCTGTATTGATCTCATAGGAACGGTATGCCTCCGTGGGATCGAATACTATTCTTGTAGAGGAAATGAAGCCGAGCTGATAAAGGGATTTTTTCATATCCGATTCCCTTATAGCCGCCCTTGTGCCGTTCACCTTTTCCGTGAGGATAGCGTCATTATATGTTGTAAGCGTAATTCTTCTGTACAGTCCGTTCGCATCAACTGCTGACGCACAGCTGTTGAATATGTCGCGGCACCTGCTGTAGAATTTGTCATTTCCTTTTTTGATAAGACCGTATTTAATGCCGTCCATGAGCTGTCTGAGAGTAAGATCACGCAGAACAATAAGTTCAAACACCAGACTTTTATTATTATTTGCAGGATCAACAAACTGAACGCCTATAAGCAGCTTATTGCTCTCCATGATATCACCCTTTCAGAAATCATTCATTTCATAATCAGAACCGCAGACACGGCGAACATCCGCCGGTGTTACCTTCCGTGTCTGCGGTACAGATCGTAATTATTATTTCAGCAGATCAAAGCTCTGCATTTACAGCTTCTATTATCTCACTGTAGTATGATGTAAAATCAGGCTTCGGGGGTATTGCGGCAGTAACCTCCGCTATTGCCGCCGGCTTCGGAAGCTCCGGTATCTGCGGTGCCGCTGTATCAACAGCCGCAACAGAAAAGCTCTGAGGCTCTGTTTCCTTCAGCACGAGCCTGTCTGTCATAACAGATGCATCGGGCAGTTTTTCACTTAAAGAAACACTTATATCCGGCGCTGAAAGCGGGGCATTTACCGCCGTACTGCCTGTTTCGGGAACTGAAACATCAAGCTCCTTCACCTGTACCTGTGACAGCTCCGAAGCAAAAGCGACGCTCTGCGCGGGAACTGTATTGCTTAATGACAGGCTTACCTCATAATCGGAGGACGGAGCGGTAAAGGATACCTCCGGAATAACGGCAGTCTCAACAGAAGAAACGCTGATATCCGCATCAGCCTTGAAATCCGTCTTAAAAGCCTGCGGTATCTCCGTATTTACCGAAGGCACCGGCTTATCCTCAAATGAAAGCGCCTTGATATCCACCGCCTTATATTCGGGCGGAGCAATATTCACGGATATTTCCTCTGTCCCCTTGATTTGCTCTATCGAAGCAAGCTCAGGCGCGGAAACTGTCTGCATTTCCTTCACCTCAAATTCTGAGGGAGTGAATTCTACGCCCGCCTTTCCGATATCCATTTCAAGATATTCGGAAACGTCATTTGCCTTGAGGTTCTTTACCTCATTCTTAAAGGCGAGCATGACCTGAGTCATTTCATGCTCAAACTGTTCTTTTTTTTCTTCTACATCAATAAGCTCTGCTGACATTGACTTTTCATTATTATTATCCATATAGCATCACCCGTTTTTCAGGCTGTCAGCTCAGAGATGTGGGAATATTATCTGCGAGCTGCTGGTCTGCCTGCTCCATCTGGTCTGCATTTGCCTTGATAAGCTCTGAAAGTGCGTTTACGATACCGGGAACGGTCG
>CACXDV010000118.1 GCA_902766585.1 uncultured Ruminococcus sp. | reverse complement strand
TCTCTCCACTTTCCAGGCTGGAGCATACCAAGCCTTATGGGACCAATAGCCGTTCTTTTAAGACGGGCAGTCTCAAGTCCGAGAGCCTCGCACATTTTTCTTATCTGTCTGTTCCTGCCTTCCTCAAGGACAATTTCAAGAACAGTCCTCTCCTGCTCGGAGGTGACCACCCTAACTGACGCGGGCATGGACAATCTTCCGTCGATAACAATGCCTGTTGTAAGCTTTGTGAGCTGTTCCTCGGTCATTCTCGGATGTACGGTCACTCTGTATGTCTTGGGGAAATGAGTTGAAGGGTGACTTATCATATTTGCAAAATCACCGTCATTTGTCATAAGCAGAAGTCCCTCTGAATCCCTGTCAAGTCTGCCCACGGGGAAAACCCTTGCATTGACATCCTCAACAAGTGAGGCAACACATTTTCTTCCGCCCTCATCACTCATTGTCGTGATAAAGCCCCTCGGCTTATGAAGCATTATATAATACTTTTTCGCATTTTTAACGGGCTTGATTTCCCTTCCGGCGACAACTATCCTATCCTTAAAGGGATCAGCCTTATCACCGAGGACAGCTCTTTTTCCGTTTACCGTCACACCGCCGTCAGCAATTATTTCCTCTGCCTTTCTTCTTGAAGCGATACCCGCGTCCGCAATTATCTTTTGCAGCCTTATCTTATTATCTTCCATATTCCATTTCCTTTCTATTTTATCACAAGCCGCCTTTTCATAAGCAGCCTTCCGTCCATATAAATTTCTGCGCTCCCCGCCTCGTCACCGCTTTTTACCTGTGGAAACAAAAACGGCGGCGCACAGTATCTTACTTTTATCCTGTCCTCACTTCCATTTTTCACAGTGAGTACGGCAGGTTCCTCAGTTTCCGCAAGGACACAGCCGTTTTCCTCTCCGGCAACGGGTATGCTTATGGTTTCGTCCGTCACCGATAACGCTGTTACCCTTTCAAAGCAGCAGTCATAGAGCCGGCAGTGATCCTGCCAGTCATTGCCGTCATTCAGCGTTACACATATAAGTGTTTTGCCGTTTCTTTTCGCGCATGAGGTCAATGTCCTGCCTGCCTTTTTAGTATATCCGGTCTTTATTCCGATACAGCCCTCACAGCATGACAAAAGCTTATTATGATTATAAAGCTGCTGAGTTTTCCCCTGTGGCTCAATATATCCGACAGTAAGGCATTTTTGCGATACGATAGCGGCAAAGCGCTCATTCCTCATAGCATAGGCGCAAAGCAGAGCCATATCATATGCCGTTGAATAATGCCCCTGAGCATCAAGTCCGGAAGGAGTACGGAAGCTGCTGTCCTTCATACCGATAAGCAAAGCCTTGCGGTTCATCATTTCCGCAAAGCCGTCTATGCTCCCGCCCAGACTGAGCGCCAGCGCATTAGCGGCATCATTACCCGAAACAGCCATCATTCCGCCGACAAGTGACGAAAGACTCAGCTTCTCTCCCGCTTTCAGGTACATACTTGAACCCTCGGCATACATTTCCTCTGTTATCTCAACGCTGCGGTCGTTCTTTTCCGCATATTCAAGGGCTATAACGGCGGTAAGTATTTTTGTTATGCTCGCTATTGCCCTTTTTTCCCTGATATTATGACCGTAAATAATTTCCCCGCTGTCGGGACAGTATACTATGGCTGCTCCGGCGCTGTCCATGATACGGTCATATATATCATAAGCCTCCGCCGCGCACTCCGCCGTTTCACCCTCCGAAGCAAACATCAGCGCAAGTGCAAGCAGCGCTGCCGCTATCCTGCGAATAAACAAATCCCCCACCCCCATGCAGTCAATTATAATATATGCGGGGGCAGGGTACAAAATTCATGCTCAGACCGCGGGATCGTTAAGACCTTCTTCCGCAGTGTCCTCATTCTTTTCCTTTGATTTATCCTTTTTGATAAGATTTACTATCTTATCGAACATCTCCGGAACAAGAGCAATTGCCTTTTCGTTGGAATCCTTTGAGATGCTCAGAAGCTTAACATCACCGTGGGTAATAGCTATAAATGCCACGGGGTTGATAGTAACTCCGGCACCGCCGCCTCCTCCGAAAAGAGTACCCTCCGGCTTATTCTTTGATGCAAAGTCGGAACCGCCTGATGCAAAGCCGTAAACTATTTTGGAAACGGGAATTATAGTTGTTCCGTCCTGAGTAACTATCGGATTGCCTATAACGGTATTCACATCAACCATTTGTTTGATTTTCTCTAAAGTTGTGTCCATAAGACCTTGGATCGGATGCTCGCTCATTTTTATTCACCGCCTTTTCAATATCTATTAGTATATAACATATATCATTTTTTTGCAATAGTAAATACCAATTTTACAAATGCCGTGAGCAATATCCATAATACCCAAATCAATCTCATTTTCGCCTTAAGCTTCAGCTCAACGGCTGTTTTCTCGGAATGGAAATTCGCGGCGATATCCTCCTTAAAGCGTTTAAGCTTTGACCGGCTCTGCAGAATTGACAGTGCAGGATATATCACCGAACAGGCATAGCCGTATTTCATCGCGGCGTCTGCGCTGTCCTCCCCGCCGATAAAGGCATTTATTTCAAGATAAGGTATTGTAAGGTGTCTTGCTGTCCTTCCCATTGCCTTTGTCACGATACCGCATATCTTCTTTACAAGCTCTATCAGTCCGTCAAGACCGTGCTTATCCTTATATTCAAGTATCGAGTTCTTCTTTTTCTTATTTGAAGCGGGTTCATTTTTCTCTGCGGGCGCTTCTTCCTTTTTCTGCTTTTTCTTCCTTGGCTTTCTTGGTTTTTTAGGCTTTTTGGGGACAAGCTGAATGTAAATAAATGTATATCCCACCCAGAGCTTCAGGTCATTGTCATATTCAAGCCTGATTTTTACGGGAAGCAAAAGAAGAACAAGCAGAAACAGCAGTATGCCGAGAATAATATATACTGCTGTCATAAGCTGTCACCGCCGCCGAATTCCTCCTGCTTTTCCTCTTCCTCCGGCAGCGGTGGAAGCTCATCAAGGGAGGAAATATTGAAGCAGCGGAGAAAATGATCTGTTGTTCCGTAAACAAGAGGTCTGCCGGGAAGCTCAAGCCTGCCCTTTTCCTCGATCAGCTCACGGGAGATCAGATTCGCAACAACGCCTGAGCAGTCAACTCCCCTGACCTGCTCCACAAATGCCTTTGTGACAGGCTGATTATAGGCAATTACCGCAAGCACCTCGGCTGCTGCCTGAGACAGAGGGGTATTCCTTCTCAGATCCATTACTATCCTTATCTGAGGGGCATATTCCTCAACGGAACACATCTGATAGGAGTCTCCGAGTTTTACGATACGGATCCCGCTGTTCCTTTGTGAATATTCCTCTTTAAGAGCCTCACACAGTTCCGCTGCCTGCTCAGTGCTTATTTCAAGAGCCTGTGCTATACGCTCCGTTTCAACGGGAGTTCCGCAGGCGAAAAGTATTGCCTCAAGTGTCGGTTTCAGTTTTTCCTCCTGCATCCTCATCATCCTCCCTGTTTATCCTTCCGGTCACAAGGGTAAGCGAAAGCCCGCTCCCCTCTCCTTCTATACGGACACGCTTGCCCTTTATCAGCTCAAGCACAGCAAGAAAGGTCGCTACCAGCTCGCTTCTGTCCTGAGCCTCATAGAAAACATTTTCATATTTAACGCTTTTGCCGCCGCGAAGCTTTTTGATCACGCCGTATATCTTTGAGCTGACAGACACCATTCTTCTTCTGACGATACCCGTAAACGCATCCTCCGGCGGAGGGAGCTTTGACCTTCCCCTTCCCACTGCCGCCATATAAGCCTGAGTGAGAAAGTACGGAAAATGGCTCCTTCTGTACCGCATATCGGCTTTTATTTTTGCAGGCTCCCTGCAGAAGCTGTCGAAGCTCAGTCCCTCCGACAGAAGCTTTGCCACCTGCTTGCACTTACGGTATTCGATAAGCTGACCTGTAAGCTCCTTTTTCATTTCCTCTGCCTCCTCCTGACGGGGAAGAAGCATAGCGGTCTTTATCTGTATCAGCCTTGAAGCCATATCCAGAAACTCTCCCGCTATTTCGAGATCCTGCTGCTGCATGAGCTTCATATGTTCCATATACTGCTCCAACAGCTCGGAAATTTTTATTTCCCTGATATCAAGCTTATTCTTTTCTATCAGGTGAAGAAGAAGGTCAAGAGGACCTTCAAATACATCAAGCTTATATGACAGTTTTTCCACAGATGTATTCTCCCGTTATACTATTGCCGAAAACGGCAGCCATGTAAGCCATGATATAAAGTTGTACATATATCTGTCCGCAATGCTGATGATACCGTTAAAGCCTCCCATCATTACCACAATAAAGAGTACCATGGAAATCATGCCTTCTCTTTCCGATATCCACATTATAGCGCTGTTGGGAAGAAATGCCATAAGTATCTTTGAGCCGTCAAGAGGCGGTACCGGCAGAAAATTGAACACCGCAAGACCGATATTTATGGAAATGATAAATTCAAAAAACAGAAACAGATATGACAGAAGGCTGACGCCGAATATATCCGGACCTGCATTGATTATTCCCTTATAGAACAAAAGCAGGAAGGTATTGCTGAGAAGTCCGGCAGCAACAGCGGCAAACACATTTGACAGCGGACCTGCAAGTGCAGTAAGAGCCATTCCAACCTTCGGATTCTTGAAGCGCCTTGCATCAACAGAAACGGGTTTAGCCCAGCCAAAGCCGATTATCAGTATAAGTGCCGCGCCGATATAGTCGATATGGGCAATAGGATTAAGCGTCAGTCTGCCGGAGCGCTTTGCCGTATCATCACCGAGCTTGTATGCGACAAAGCCGTGGGCAGCCTCATGAAGCGGCAGCACCAGAAAAATGGTGAGCAGTGCAGAGATAATATAAACTACAACGGTCAGGAGATTTGCATTTCCCGACCTCAAAAAACTGATCAGCATAATAGTCCTCCTTCAACCAAAATCGCAGGACCCGGCGAAAAAACGCGGATCCTGCGTAAGCTTCAGTCACCGATCAAGCTTCCTCATCAGTGCTGCTGTCATCCAGCTCATCCTCATTGTAATCGAATTCAAGCAGCTCACCGCACTTTGAGCAGGTAATGCTGCCCTCGTTAAGTGAATCCTCATCAAGATATTCGACATTTCCGCAGGTAGGACAGGTGACCTCATAAGCCATCTCTCCGCAATCTCCGGAATCGCCGCAGCAGAAGGAATTTTCATCGTCCCATTCGTCGCTGATAATATCCTCAACGCCTGCAAGATCCTCGCTGATAGCATCGACCTGATCGCAAACGTCATCATAACATTCCTCAAGTTCCTTGATTTCCTGAGCCATTTCAACAAGAAGCTCAGACATAAGCTTTAAAACCTTTGTCTGCTTGTCCTTGGGATCAAGTTCAAGTCCCTCGATAACACCCTTGATAAAAGCTGCCTTTTCATTAAGCTGCATATTCATTCTTTCCCCTCCGGTAATCCTTTTACAAAGAAGCTTATGCTCTTGACATATACTCGCCTGTTCTTGTGTCTATCTGGATCTTGTCGCCCTCGTTGATGAAAAGCGGAACCTTGATTTCTGCACCTGTTTCAAGAATAGCGGGTTTTGTTACGTTTGTAGCTGTATCGCCCTTAACGCCCGGCTCTGTCTTTGTGATCTCGAGCTGAACGAATGTAGGAGGCTCTACGCCGAAAACGCTGCCCTTATAGGACATGATCTTACATACCATATTCTCCTTAACGAACTTGAAGTTGTCTCCGAGTACGCTTGCATTGATAGGTGTCTGCTCATAGGTCTCGCTGTCCATGAAGTAGTAGAGATCACCGTCATTGTAGAGGTACTCCATATCCTTTCTCTCGATGAAGGCTGTAGGATATTTATCATTGGGGTTGAAGGTCTTTTCTATAACTGCACCTGTAATAACATTTTTGATCTTTGTTCTTACGAATGCAGCGCCCTTACCCGGTTTAACGTGCTGGAACTCGATAATTGTAACTACCTGTCCATCCATGTCAAATGTAACGCCGTTTCTGAAATCGCCTGCTGTAATCATTGAAAATCCTCCCAAAATTAGTATTATATGACAGATTGACGGTACTATCCCGTCAAAATAGCAATACGCTTTGATTATTATACTATACATAAAGAAAAATTTCAAGTTTTTAATGAGCTTTTCATAGAAAAAATGATAACAGGCTGTCTCAGCGTCACTTAAAACACTGAAACAGCCTGATGATCAATTAAGAATTCTCTTATTCACCGAAATATCTCTTGAGAAGACCTGCAAAGCCTGCTCCGTGACGAGCCTCGTCCTTAGCCATTTCGTGAACGGTATCATGTATTGCATCAAGGTTCTGAGCCTTTGCCTTTTTAGCAAGCTCGAACTTGCCTGCACAAGCACCTGTCTCTGCATCTACGCGCATCTGGAGATTCTTCTTTGTGCTGTCTGTAAGGACCTCACCGAGAAGCTCTGCAAACTTAGCAGCGTGTTCAGCCTCCTCAAATGCATACTTTGTGAATGCGGCGGAAATCTCGGGATAACCCTCTCTGTCTGCTGCTCTCGCCATAGCAAGATACATTCCTACCTCGCTGCATTCGCCGTTGAAGTTATTTACAAGCTCCTGATAGATTTCAGGATCAACACCCTTTGCAGAGCCAAGCTCGTGAACTGTTGCAAAAGCTACATCTCCCTTTATCTCGTTGAACTTTTCCTTCGGCGCCTTGCAGATAGGGCACTGCTCGGGAGCAGCATCTCCCTCAAATACATAACCGCATACCTGACAGACAAACTTTTTCATTGTGACTACCTCCGTTTTGATTTATTTTGATATATTATGACGCTGTACGTCATTCATCCTTTTTTTCGGCGCACTCATGGCATATGCCGTAAAAAGTAAGGCTGTGTGACTTTACCCTTGCGCCGTATTCCTTCAATATATGGTCATAGGCATTCATATCGAAAAAAAGCTTTCCTCCCGGAATATCCATGACCTTGCAGCAGCTTGTGCATATAAAATGCGGGTGCGGGGACATATCGGCATCAAACCTCTCCTGTCCGTTCACCACTCCGACAGATTTTACAAGCCCTCCCTCCTTAAATACGGTAAGGTTCCTGTAAACTGTTCCAAGGCTCAGGTCGGGAATATCGGGCTTGAGCTTATTATACACCCATTCGGCAGTCGGATGTGACTTTGTGGAGGCAAGTGCTTCGTATATTGCTTCACGCTTTGCGCTGAAATTGCGTTTCACATTCATAATTATCCTCCCCGTTTTCCGCTGCAGATTTGACATCATTATCCGCTTTAGCCATATAAAGCCAAAAAGTTTTCTTGATAATGATTATCATTTACCAATAATATAACACAAATAAATATTTTTGTAAAGCGTTTTTTATATTAAATTTAATCAAATTTTCTAAAATAGAAAATAAATCGACTGTGATATTTTATTAACATTTTTTATGCCGGATCTGTTACTTTTATCAGACACTATCTCATTCAAGCAAAATATATTCTCCCGAAACATATCCCTGTTTCCCGTTAAATTTTGTAAGATACCATTCACCGTCACGTCCGATAACAGGTATAAGCGTACCGTTAGGGATCCTGTCAATCACCCTTGAGTTCACGGACGGTCCTTCCCTGAGATTCAGCGCCGAAAAACGTGTATTTACCATTGCTGTACGCACAGGACGCGGCTGCTCAAACGGCACTCCCAAAATCTGTGCGGTGGACTGAGCAAGATTTTCAGCTATCTCTCCGATATTTTCCCTTATCCATCGCGCATCCTCCGGATTATCGTGAAAGGCTGTTTCTATCAGCACGGCAGGCGCTCTTGTACCTTTCAGCTCGGCAAGTGATGTTGTCGCCACTGTCCTGACCGTTTCGGGCAGAGGGTATATCCTCTTATAATTTTCCGCAATTATCTCCGCTGCACGTCTGCCCTTTTCCGAACCTGAGTAATAGTATACCTGTACTCCCCTGTTCCTTCCTGCCGACTGCGGAGGCGACGCATTGGAATGGATGGCTAAATGAAGGTCATAATCTCCCGCATTGGAACGGGCTATGGAATTTTTCACCGTACCCGCGGTATCGTTCCTTACATACATTATCCCTGACGCATCAAGATAAGGCTCCATTGCATCGGCAACTAAATTCATATAGTATTCTTCATTTCCTCCGTCAACATAAGGATTGTATTCCTGAGTAGACGGACTGAGAAAAAGCTTTGGCATACAGTATCCTCCTCAAACCTCACCGAGTATTTTTTCAAAAAATGCCTTTGCGGAAATATTGCCGGGGCGAAGAAACCTGTGAATATGATAGAGATCATCACTGCTCGTCAGTATATTCAGGCGGTTCTCGCAGTCAAATGCCGCTTCAAAGCCCATTTTCCTTATCACCTCCTCCGACGCGGGACTTTTTGCGCCGAAGGGATATACAAACGCCTTCGGACAAAATGATGTTTTTTCTTCTATTCTGCTGTTTGCCTTCTGTATATCCTCTCCTATTCGCTTCTTATATTCCTCTTCACCCTCTCCGCTTTTCTGCTGTATGCCCTGGCGGTCACGATAAAGCTTATGAAGGTCATAGCTGTGATTTTCTATTTCCACAAGATCGCTTTCAGCCATTTCCCTCAGCTCCTCCCAACTGCACTGTGACCAGCGCGGATCGGGATTTTCCTCACCCTCCGCCCTGTCGGATTCCGCTGCTATCGGGGAAAGAACTGCCTTTGCATTGTATTTTTTCAGTAGAGGAAAGGCGTAGGTATAATTATTCAGATAGCCGTCATCAAAGGTAAGCATTACAGGCTTTGCGGGGAGGGGCTTCCCGCTTCTGAAATATTCCGTAAGCTCACTTACAGATACCGCCGTATATCCGTTATCCCTCAGATATCTCAGGTCGTCCTCAAAATATTCAGGCGCAATAGTATATCTGTTCTGCCTTTGCTTATCCGGACAAAGACCGTGATACATTATTACGGGAAGAACAACACCGTTCGCCTCCGTTGATACGGGTACGGAGTAAAATGCAAGCGACGCACACAGTGCGGCAATGAATACTGCAATTGCACACAGAACAAGCTTTTTACGGTCAAGAACAATAAGCATAGCAAAGCCTTCCTTCAAATCATTACAATATTTTTCATAAATTGCAATATAAACTATTGAACAAACAGGAAAAATATATTATAATTATATAAATATTGGTTTTTACGCGGGAGCTTTACCGCGTTAAAGCAAAAGCTCAGACTAATTCATTTCATGCGCGGGGCTGCTGCCCCTCCGATAATATACAGAGGTGACTTTATAATGGCATCCAATAAAATAATCAATTTCTTTACAGGTGTTCCTAAATATAATGACGATAAAGACTATGCAGACTATTCATATTTCAGTGCACCGCTGAATATGTTCTTTCTCGCCTGCCTTCTGCTTCACAGCGCATATCTTTGGCTTTTTTCCTACTACATGATAATGACCATGATGATAGTTGACGGTGTGTGCGTATTGCTGTACGCCGCCTTCGTATTCATTCTCAGAAGCGTCAAGGGCTCCATGCTTCCCTGTACCCTGCTTGCCGCGATAGAGCTTATTGTACATCAGGCTTTCGCCGTAAAGCTTTTCGGACTTGACCCCGGCTTCCATTATCTGCTTATCCCTCTGATGTTCATAACGGTATTCATACGCAAGAAAACACCGCTTTACTCAACGCTTCGCCGTCTAATAATACTTATTGCAGCAATCTCATTTATATTACTCGTTGTAAGCTTTGACGAATATCACCCCGAATATATGTTCAGCGTAAACATCACAAAAAGTCTGCTTGTTGTGAACTGTCTTGCCGCCTTCACGCTTACCCACCTTTTCACAGGAAGGGTAGTACACAGCCTCGATGAAAAGAGAAGCGAGCTGGACACAAGCGTTAATGAAAAAACCAATGAAATTGAATCCATGCAGAATAAAATCATCATAAGCTTTGCGAACATTATCGAAGCCCGTGACGGCAGCACCGGAAAGCACGTCAAGCGCACAAGCGAATATGTTGAGGCTCTTGTTAAGGAACTGAAAAGAAACGGTGACTATATCGACATTCTTGATGAAAAATATATGCATGATGTTATGATGTCCGCGCCTCTGCACGATATCGGAAAGATAACCATTCCCGATTCAATACTTACCAAGGCGGGCAGGCTCACACAGTCCGAATTCAACACCATTAAACAGCACACTGTCAACGGCAAGGCTCTCATTGAAGAAGCCATGTCGGATATTGAGAATGAGCAGTTCCTCAAAGTTGCTAAATCCGTTGCGCTTTACCACCATGAATGCTGGGACGGTTCCGGCTATCCATACGGTATTGCCGGTGATGAGATACCCCTTTGCGCGAGAATTATGACTATTGCGGACTATTTCGATGCTCTTGTCGCAAAGAGAAGCTACAAGGCTGCACTCCCTACCTCCGTTGTTTTCGACAACATCAAAGAACAAAGAGGCAAGAAATTCGATCCCGTTGTTGTTGACGCTTTCCTCAGGATCAGAGAGAAAATCGACGAGATCGCCAAAGCAAACGCGGACTGAAAACAATTTACAATTTGCAATGTACAATGTACAATTGAGTAGTTTTCCTGATTCGTTTTGCTGTTTCAATTTTCATGAACAATTGGTACTATAAAATAACAATTTTTAATTCAAAATAAAAAACGGCTGTTATAACATCAGTAAAAGTGTTATAACAGCCGAATTTTTTTAATCAAAATTGTGCATTTATTATTTGAAGAATTAGTATGCGCTGCAAAGTAAAATTACAAAACGAAGCAGTTATTCCTCAATTGTACATTGCACATTAAACATTGTGCATTGTACATTGAACATTATTCAAAGTATTTGACTCCGCTTTCAAAGAGCTTCTGGTCTTTTTCAAACGGTGTATTGAAGTAGAGGTTATCTCCCTTACGCTCAGAGTGTCCCATTTTGCCGAGAACACGTCCGTCGGGGCTTGTAATGCCTTCAATAGCGCAAACAGAACCGTTGGTATTGAAATCAATACTGTCAGAGGGCTTGCCGCTGAGGTCAACATACTGAGTTGCGATCTGTCCGTTAGCGATAAGGGTATCGAGCATTTCATCAGATACAACAAAACGTCCTTCGCCGTGTGATATCGGAATTGAGAATATATCTCCTGCATTTACCATTGACAGCCAGGGTGACTTGACTGAGGTCACTCTTGTGTATGCCATATGTGAAATATGTCTGCCTATGGTATTGAAGGTAAGGGTAGCGTCATCTTCCTTAAGCTCACGGATCTCACCGTAGGGTACAAGTCCGAGTTTTATAAGTGCCTGGAAACCGTTGCATATTCCGAGCATAAGACCGTCACGGTTTTTGAGCAGTTCGTTGACAGCCTCGCTTACCTTCGGATTGCGGAAGGTAGTTGCAATGAATTTACCCGAACCGTCAGGCTCATCACCGCCGGAGAAGCCACCGGGGAGCATTATCATCTGTGACTGTCCGATAAGCCTTACCATTTCGTCAATCGTTTCCTCAATTGCTGACGGCGTGAGGTTGCGGACAATAAGAAGCTCCGGCTCTGCTCCTGCCTTTTCAAATGCCCTTGCCGTATCTACCTCACAGTTTGTACCGGGGAATACGGGAATGAATACCTTTGGCTTTGCTGTTTTAATTACGGGTGATGAGGTATTTCTTTCTGTATAAAGAGGAATATCTCTTGACATAGCCGGACATTTTGCTTTTGTCGGGAATACTCCCTCAAGCTTTCTGCCCCATGCCGTGATAAGGTCGTTTATATCAAATTCAGCGCCGTTTACGGTTATTTTACCGTTATCGGCAGTTGTACCGAGGTCATAATAGAGTATTTCGGGAATCTCAGCGCCGTCAGCAAGCTCAAGGATAAGTGAACCTGAAAGCGGAGCATAAAGTTCATCCTCTGTAAGCTCCTTCGCAAAGCTGAAGCCGATAAGGTTGCCGAATGACATTTTTGCAACGGCAGCAGCAGCTCCGCCTTCCTTAACGGTAGACGCTGAAAGCACCTTTCCGCTCTGCATAAGAGCAAAAACAGCGCGGTACATTTTCTTGAGTTCTTCCCAATCGGGCATCATTTCAGCCTTGTTTTCGGGAACGGGTATATATATTACGCGGGAACCGGTTTTTTTGAATTCTGCCGATACAGTCTTTGAAGCCTTTGTCATTGCAACAGCAAAGCTTACAAGAGTAGGCGGAACATCAAGGTCTTCAAATGAACCAGACATACTGTCCTTGCCGCCGATAGAGGGAAGTCCTGTGCCGAGCTGTGCAGTAAGTGCGCCGAGAAGTGCAGCTGCAGGCTTGCCCCAGCGTGAGGGAACATCATGCAGTCTTTCAAAATATTCCTGGAAGGTAAGTCTTGCTGTAAGCGGGTCTGCTCCGATAGCAAGAAGCTTTGAAAGCGATTCCGTTACCGCAAATGCAGCGCCGTGGAACGGGCTCCACTTTGCAATACCCGGAATATAGCCGTAGGACATTGCTGTGGCATCATCTGTCTCACCGTGAAGTACAGGGAGCTTTGCAGCCATTGCTTCTTCGGGAGTAAGCTGTGTCTTTCCGCCGAAGGGCATCATTACGGTTGCCGCGCCTATACTTGCGTCAAAGCGCTCTGCAAGACCTCTCTGTGAGCATACCTCAAGTCTTTCAAGGTTTGATACGAAGCTTTCTTCAATAGTCTTGCCCCTGAGTACCTCCGGAGCATGGGTACGGTAATTATTCTCTGCATCGGGCGCTGTGATATATGCGCTTGCGGTCTGTGTAACGCCGTTTGTATTAAGGAACTCACGGCTGAGGTCTACGATCGTATCTCCGCGCCATTTCATCGTGAGGCGGGGATTCTCGGTAACTACCGCAACAGCGGCGGCTTCAAGGTTCTCCCTGTCAGCCTCCTTTATAAAGCGGTCAACATCCTCCGGTACAAGAACAACTGCCATTCTCTCCTGAGATTCGGAAATTGCCAGCTCTGTGCCGTCAAGTCCCTCATATTTCTTTGTTACTTTATCAAGGTCAACAGTAAGTCCGTCAGCAAGCTCACCGATAGCAACACATACTCCGCCTGCTCCGAAATCGTTGCAGCGCTTTATCATTGTTGAAACTGTCTTATTGCGGAATAGACGCTGTATTTTTCTTTCAGTGGGGGGATTGCCCTTCTGTACCTCTGCTCCGCAGGTCTCGATAGATTCCATTGTATGAGCCTTTGAGGAGCCTGTGGCGCCGCCGCAGCCGTCACGTCCTGTTCTGCCGCCAAGAAGTACGATTATATCTCCGGGTGACGGAACCCCGCGGACAACATTCTCCTTCGGTGAGGCTCCGATAACCGCGCCTATCTCCATGCGCTTTGCAGTATAGCCTCTGTCATAAAGCTCTGTTACCTGTCCTGTGGCAAGACCTATCTGGTTGCCGTAGGAGCTGTAGCCCTGAGCAGCGCCTGTTGTTATTTTAGCGGAGGGAAGCTTGCCCTCCATTGTCTTTTCAAAGGGTACGGTCGGATCGCCTGAGCCTGTTACACGCATAGCCTGATATACATATGCGCGTCCTGAAAGCGGATCTCTTATTGCTCCGCCGAGACAGGTTGCAGCACCGCCGAAGGGTTCTATTTCTGTGGGGTGGTTATGTGTTTCATTCTTGAACTGAACGAGCCACTGTTCCGTTTTGCCGTCAATGGTCACGGGTACCTCTATTGAGCAGGCATTTATTTCATCACTCTGGTCAAGGTCTGGTATCATGCCCTTCTTGCGGAGAAGCTTCATTCCTACAAGAGCCATGTCCATAAGTGAAACGTCACGCTTGCTGTCCTTTCCGTAAACCTCGTCACGGCTTTCATAATAAAGCTTAAGCGCATTTTCGATAGCCTGTGTGAGCTGTGTCTTTTCTATCTCAATTTTTTCAAGTCTTGTAAGGAAGGTAGTATGACGGCAGTGGTCAGACCAATAGGTATCAATTACTCTTAACTCGGTAACAGTCGGATCCCTGTGCTCGTCATCATGGAAATAATCACGGCAGAAGCAAAGGTCGGAAAGTGTCATGGCAAAGCCCATGCTGTTGAAATAATTCTTCATTTCATCGTCATTCCATTTTGTAAAGCCCTCAACAACAGCTACCTTTCCGGGCATATCAGCCTTCATATCAAGGGATTCAGGCTTATCAAGGGATGCCTCACGGGATTCAACAGGGTTTATGAGATAATGCTTTATCTTATTCATATCATCATCTGTTATATTACCCTTAACTCCGATAAGCTTTGCAGATACGACCTGCGGTCTTTCGCCCTGTGTGAGAAGCTGTACGCACTGTGCTGCGGAGTCTGCTCTCTGGTCATACTGTCCCGGAAGGTATTCCATGGCAAAAAAGCGGAAATCCTTATCCTCCGGAAGTACCTCATCAGTTACCGTATCGGCATTTGTCTCGCTGAGTATCGTGGTCTTTGCCCTCTCAAAGTCCTCGCCATCAAGTCCGCTGATATCATAGCGGTTGATTATCCTTACCCTTTCAACAGCAGTCAGACCAAGATTCTTCTGAAGGTCTGAGGCAAGGTTTACTGCCTCAACATCAAAGCCGTTTCTTTTTTCTACAAAAATTCTTTTAACTGCCATATTTATCCCCTTTTCTCCGATTTCATCGGTATTTGTAAATACTAAACGTCAAATAACATCCCAGAAGCCTTCAAGTGTTGCAAAGTAATCATCAACGGTCTCGGCACGGCGTATTTCGGTAACTGTTCCGTCCTCTCTGAGAAGAAGCTCTGCGCTTTTGAGCTTGCCGTTGTAATTATATCCCATAGCAAAGCCGTGGGCGCCCGTATCATGGATAACAAGTATATCTCCCGTTTCTATTTCGGGGAGCATACGGTCAACAGCAAATTTATCATTATTCTCACAAAGAGAACCTGTGATATCATACTTATGGTCGCATGGGGCATTTTCCTTGCCGAGTACGGTTATATGATGATATGCGCCGTACATAGCGGGACGCATGAGGTTTACCGCACAGGCATCAACGCCTATATATTCCTTATGTATATGCTTTTCGCGTATAGCTGTCGTGACAAGATGACCGAAGGGGGCAAGCATATATCTTCCAAGCTCTGTATAAATGCTTACATTTCCGAGTCCGGCGGGAACAAGTACCTCGTCAAACGCCTTATGCACACCCTCACCGATAACAAATATATCATTAGGCTCCTTATCGGGAGTATATGGAATACCGATACCGCCTGAAAGGTTGATAAAGCTTATCTCGACTCCTGCTGTTTCCTTTATCTCCACAGCAAGCTCAAAAAGTATTTTAGCAAGCGTCGGGTAATAATCATTTGAAACAGTATTGCTTGCAAGAAAGGCATGGATACCGAAATTCTTTGCGCCCTTCTGCTTGAGTATCTTATATGCCTCTATTATCTGAGGCTTTGTCATGCCGTATTTTGCATCGCCGGGATTGTCCATTATCGTATTGGAGATAGAAAAGGTTCCGCCGGGATTATAGCGGCAGCAGACAGTTTCGGGTATACCGCAAGCCTTCTCAAGTATTTCTATATGAGTGATATCATCAAGATTTATTATTGCCCCTATCTCGTTCGCATAGGCAAACTCCTCAGAGGGTGTGTCATTTGAGGAGAACATTATATACGGCGCCTCAAATCCGCATTTCTTGCTCATAAGCAGTTCTGAATACGATGAACAGTCTGTTCCGCATCCCTCCTCCTTCAGAATTTTCAGTATAGCGGGGGTGGGTGTCGCCTTCACAGCAAAATACTCACGGAAGCCCTTATTCCATGAAAATGCTTTATAAAGGTCACGCGCATTTTGTCTTATTCCCTTTTCATCATATATATGAAAGGGCGTTGGAAAACGGCGTATTATTTCCTCTGCCTGCTCTTTGGTGATAAACGGTTTTTTTGTCATCGGTCATTCCTCCGGAAATTAAAAATACATTTACATTATACTACAATATTCTCTGTTTTGTCAAATACTTCTCTTTATGAAAAAAAGACCGTACTCTCAGTCGGAGGGCACGGTCTGAAATTATTTTTTATGCTGAAATACACAGCAGGGACAGAAGGCGCAACAAATCATCAGTAATAATACTTTGCAGCATTTACTTATAAATTACTGTTGCTTTGCTCTCAGCTTATTCTGCTGATAACATTGTTTACTTTTTCAACAGATATATCTAAATCATCGGCGATCTGTTCAGGAGATTTTCCTTTTTTGAATAATCTGATGATAATTTCTGCTTCCTTTGCATCCTCACCTTCCGCACGGCCTTCCGCACGGCCTTTTTCTATACCTTCTCGTCTTGCACTGCCAAGGGCGGACGCTTCATCATGCATCAGCTTTTCACGG
>CACXDV010000117.1 GCA_902766585.1 uncultured Ruminococcus sp. | reverse complement strand
TGCTGTATTTTCGTGTGAAAGGAAAAGATATATGAAATTAGGAATAGTTGGTCTGCCGAATGTCGGCAAAAGTACACTTTTTAATGCTATAACAAACGCCGGCGCACAGTCCGCAAATTATCCGTTCTGTACAATTGAACCGAATGTGGGCGTTGTTGCCGTTCCCGATAAAAGACTTGATAAGCTGGCAGAAATGTATGAGCCTGAAAAATATACTCCCGCAACTATTGAATTTGTTGATATTGCAGGTCTGGTAAAGGGCGCTTCAAAGGGCGAGGGACTCGGAAATAAATTCCTTGCAAACATACGCGAGGTAGATGCCGTTGTTCATGTGGTTCGCTGCTTTGAAAATGATGATATCATCCATGTTGACGGAAGCATTGATCCGAAAAGGGATATCGAAACAATAAACCTTGAGCTTATCCTCTCTGATATCGAAATGCTCGACAGAAGAATAGACAAAACCCGCAAGCTCCTTAAGGGTGATAAAAAATATCAGCTTGACCTCGATTTGTTTGAAAGGGTAAAGACTGCTCTCGATGAGGGCAAGCCGGCGCGCTCCGTAGAATGTACTCCTGAGGAGGCAGAAATACTTGCTTCCGTTGCACTTCTTACTAATAAACCGATAATCTATGCCGCTAACCTCAGCGATACGGATTTTAAGGACGGCAAGGTCGAAGGCAATCCCTTCTTCGATACCGTAAAACAAATTGCAGAAAATGAACACGCTGCCGTTCTTCCTATCTGCGCCGAGATAGAAGCAGAAATATCCGGCATGGAACCTGATGAAAAGGAAATGTTCCTCTCCGAAATGGGACTTCAGCAATCAGGTCTTGACAGACTTATCAATGCCTGCTATGATCTCCTCGGTCTTATATCCTACCTCACCGCCGGAAAACAGGAGGTCAGGGCATGGACTATAACCAAGGGAACAAAGGCTCCCCAGGCAGCAGGTAAAATACATACCGACTTTGAAAGAGGCTTCATACGCGCAGAGGTCATCGCCTATGACGACCTTATTGCTTGCGGAAATATGACCGCTGCAAAGGAAAAGGGACTTGTACGCTCAGAAGGCAAGGACTATGTTATGCAGGACGGAGATATAGTTCTGTTCAGATTCAATGTCTGAGCAGGCTGCATTTTGTTTATCCGCATCAAGAAACACAATATACAACATATTCTGACAATAATCAACTCAGGCTGTTGTACCGTTCTAAGCGTACAGCAGCCTGTTTTGAAATAATTATTTCTTACAGATTCAAGAGGTGTTTTATTATATGCCTGACGGTTCAGACAGTATTTCAGCTCAGTTTATCGGCGGATCGTCCGACTCCGGAGTATTCGCTGCTTTAATTGCAGCAGCCGCAGTAATGGCAGTCATCAGCTTTTTTCTTTCACTGTGTATAGGCGCAATAGGCTTTGCGTCCGCTGCCATGATAAAAAAACAGGCTGATGCCGGCTCGGTCAAAGCTTTGAAGGCTCTGGGTATTCTCAACAGGGATACGCATTATCTCAGAAAAACCAATGCAGCAAGAATGATAAGCTCGGCTATTTCATATATGCTTTTTATCTGCGGTGCAGCAGCTCCCCTGACAACGGCTTTTTACGGCATTATAAATAACAAAACAATATCATTTGCCCTGTCTGCTGCAGTCTGCATTATCCTTTACGGCATTTTTCTCGGCTGCTTCGGCATTATGCTGCCTGAAAAAGCAGGTGAGCTGCGCTCGGCAAGGGTGATAGTAAAGCTTTCGGGACTGTTTATTTTCCTGAATATACTTTTTTCACCATTTACCTTTATTTCAGAGCTGCTGTCCGATATTGCCGCAAAGCTTATCAGACGTGATACAGACACCGATGCTGACCACAATACAGAAGAGGATATTCTTCTCATGGTGGATGAGGGCGAAGAAAACGGCACTATCGAGGGCAATACAAAGGATATGATAGAAAACATATTCGATTTTGACGATACCTCAGTAGGAGAAATAATGACTCACCGCAAGGATGTTGTCGCTGTAAGAGAGGATGCGACCATTAAGGCTGTTACCGAGCTTGCCATAAAAAGCGGACGCTCGCGCATACCTGTTTACAAGGACGATATCGACGATATTACAGGCATTATCCATGTAAAGGACCTGCTGAAATATGTTTCAACCGCGCCGCCGGAGGGTTCTATCAGTCCCGATATTATCAAGGAAGCCGTATTCGTTCCGGAATCAAAAAGGTGCAGTGAAATGTTTGAGTATATGACCGCGCACAAAACTCAGATCGCTGTTGTAGTAGATGAATTCGGCGGCACAGGCGGTATCATCACAATGGAGGACCTTATCGAATCAATTGTCGGAAATATTCAGGATGAATATGACAATGAGGATGAAGAAATAAAACAGCTCGGCGAACACAGCTTTACCGTTGACGGAGCAACGCCCCTTGATGAGATATCAGAGCTGACAGGCATTTCCTTCGAGGATGATGAAAATGATACTATCGCCGGCTATATGCTTGACCGCCTCGGAAGAATACCTGAAAACGGAGAGCATCCGTCTTTAGTTACAGGCAATACGCGCTTTACGGTTCTTGAGGTAAGCAATCTCCGCATTTCCAAGGTAATGGTCGTAGTGAACTGAAATGCGCGGACAGAGGCTTTAATTCCGATAAAGGAGGGAAAACAATGACATCAGATTTTCAAAAAGCAGTAACAATGAATCCTTCGGGTTTTGTACTTCTTGCGGACTACGTTCCCGCAGTGATACAGGAAATAAGGTATTATTCAGGCTATAATTTTATAGGCGAAAGAATAGACGGTTATGAGGAGCCTTGCGCCATTATAACCAAGGAGGCGGCAAGAGCTCTCAAAACCGTAAGCAATGAAATGCTCGTACAGGGCTACCGTCTGAAAATATTTGACGCATACCGACCTGTTTCGGCAGTTAAGCAGTTTGTTCTGTGGGGCATAGAGGATGAAGATATACGCATGAAGCAGTATTTTTATCCTGATCTTCAGAAGCAGGAGCTTTTTGCAAAGGGCTATATTGCCAAGCTCTCATCACACAGCAGAGGCAGTACCGTTGATCTCACACTTCTTGATATGGCGACCGGAAAAGAGGTCGATATGGGCAGTCCCTTTGACCTTTTCAGCGAAGCCTCACACCCTGACTATAAAGGCATAACTGAGGAACAGTACAATAACCGCATGACACTGAGAAGGGTAATGATAAGAAACGGCTTTGAACCTATCTACTGTGAATGGTGGCATTTTACCCTGAAAAATGAACCCTATCCCGATACATATTTTGAATTCCCCGTTTCATCTCAGTATCTGAAAAAATGAGACATATGCTTTACCGCTGAAACTGTCTCAGAATCTGAATTGCGGAGTGTGAACGGTATGAAGCTCAGGTCATTAAAAAAAGATATGATACTTATAGGAGCCCTGCTTCTTGCAGGGCTTATCATTCTGTCCGTAATTCTCTTAACAGGCAAAAAAGGCAGTACTGTACAGGTAAGGATTGACGGAAGCATTACAGCGCAGTACCCCCTGAGCATGAACCGCACGGAACGTATAAAGGGTATCGGCGGAACAAATACCCTTGTGATCGAAAACGGTGAGGCTTATGTGACAGAAGCGGATTGCCCCGACGGAATATGCATAAGAACGGGAAAAATCAGCAGAAACGGTCAGACGATAATCTGTCTGCCTCATAAGGTGGTCATTGAGATCTGCGGTGATGAAGCGGATAATAAAACAGATATAATAGTTCAATGAAAACAGACGTTTTCCGGAAATGACAAGCGGAAAACGTCTGTATTTTATTTCAGCTTCTTTGACATTACATCATAACAAAGATAATCGCCATTTTCAGTTTTTACGGTATTGAATTCCATTTCGGAATATCCCCGCCTGAGATAAAGCGTCTTTGCGGGAAAGGATGCATCTATGACTGCCTCAGAAAACCTGCCGGCTATCATCTCCTCGGCAAAATCAAGAAGCCTGCTCCCGAAACCCCGGCGCTGATATTCCCTCAGAACAAAAAGCCTCATTATATGATCGTCCCTGACAGTTATCGTCGCAGCAGGCTTATCTCCTTCATACAGCAGATAAGTATTTCCTTTCTCCAAATCGGAGACTATGCTTTCTTCACTGTGTAATGCCTTAAAAAATTCCACTGCGCCATGAGGATAATATAAGGGATATACCGCATCGATCGTTGAGTGAGTTATTTCCCTGATGATATCCTTCATATCCGGCTCTGCTTTTATAATTTCCATATTCTCCTCCGTATGATTTATTCAGAAATATTATACAACATTATCCTGTCTGACGGAATACCTCCGCCGAATTCTTTCTTTTAAATATATTAAGACAACAAAATGACTGATATTAACGCCAATAATTATATACAACTGCCAAAAAGAATAAACATTTCGGAGTAATTATTGAACAATAATAAGGTTTGTGGTAGAATATACTTATTGTTCGGCAAATATTGCTATTTTTTGTCGAAAATACGATAAAAGTGAGGATGGTTCCCAATGAAAAAGACTCTGGTCAAAAAACTGATCTTTGCAGGGGCTGTCTTGATTTACATCATCATCTGTTTCATTCAGACACCTATTAATCAGGCTGTCGTAATGGACGGTGAAACTGCTGTAGGTTCATTATGGTCGCTGCTTCCGCCGATAATAGCTATCGGTCTTGCCCTGATAACCAAGGAGGTATATTCTTCTCTGTTTATCGGCATCGTATCAGGTGCGATTATCGCGTCAATATCTCTGAATACGGGCTTTGAGGGCTTTATGTCCCTGATAGTGAAGGACGGTATTATCTCAAATATAGCAGACAGCTATAATGTAGGAATACTTGTTTTCCTTGTTGTTCTCGGCACTATCGTTGTACTTATGAACAAGGCGGGAGGAAGCCGTGCTTACGGCGAATGGGCTTCAAAGCACATAAAAACCCGTGTCGGCGCAAGCCTTTCGACCTTCCTTCTCGGCGCACTTATCTTTGTAGATGACTATTTCAACTGTCTTACCGTAGGCTCGGTAATGAGACCTGTTACAGACAAGCATCAGATATCGCGTTCAAAGCTGGCATATCTTATTGATGCAACTGCTGCTCCTGTATGTATTATTGCACCCATATCATCATGGGCAGCCGCCGTAAGCGGAACCGTAAAGGATGTAAACGGCATACAGCTTTTTATCAGCACTATCCCCTATAACCTCTACGCGCTTCTTACTCTCATAATGGTTATATTTATTGCGGTAACAAATGTTGATTTCGGTCCCATGAGAACACATGAGCTGAACGCTATCAACGGCGACCTCTTCACCACAAGAAACAGCGTATTTGAGAATGATGACAAGCCGTCGACCTCAAAGGGCAGAGTAATTGATCTTATCCTTCCCGTTGTTATCCTTATTGCTTTCTGTGTTCTCGGTATGCTTTACACAGGAGGACTTTTCAGCGGTGAAAATGTAGTTGATGCATTCGCAAACTGTGATGCCTCTTATGGTCTTTCACTCGGCTCTATCGGCTCTCTCATAGTTATAATGATCTACTTCATGCTTCGCGGCGTACTTAAATTCACAGAATGTGTTGATTCTATCGTAGACGGCTTCAAGCAGATGTGTCCGGCTATCCTTATCCTTCTTTTCGCATGGACACTCAAAACAATGACAAATCAGCTCGGCGCTGCTGAGTATGTTAAAAACCTTGTTGAAAATGCTCACGCTGTACAGATCCTTCTCCCGCTTATCCTTTTCCTTGTTGCTCTCGGTCTTTCCTTTGCAACAGGTACATCATGGGGTACCTTCGGTATTCTCATTCCGATAGTAACAGGCGTTTTCTCCGCACAGCTCACAGACGCGGCTCAGAACGGTATTCCTGAAATGGTTATCATCTGTATCTCCGCTTGTCTTGCAGGCGCAGTATGCGGCGACCACTGCTCACCTATCTCCGATACAACTATTATGGCATCGATCGGCGCACAGTGCGACCATGTAAACCATGTTTCCACACAGCTTCCGTATGCTATGACCGTTGCGGCAGTTTCAGCTATGGGCTATCTGCTTTCAGGCTTCGTTCAGAATGTATTTATCGTTCTCGGCGCTTCCTTAATTCTTATGATAGCAGCACTGTTTGTTATCAGGCTCAGATTCGGAAATGACAACAAGGCTGCTTCCGCTATAAAGCCCGCAGAGGAACCTGTCAAAAAAGCCGCTGTTCAGACAAATACCGCTGCCAAGCCCCGGAACAGCTCAAAAAAGAAATCCAAAAAGAAGAAATAATAAATCATAATATCAAAAGCACAACAGCCGACAGACTGCTGTGCTTTTTTTCTGCATAAAAAAATGACTGCCGTACTTTAGGTACAGCAGCCTGTTATCTGACTAAATTGAAAAGAACGGAATAAACGGTGAAACTGAAACGGCGACTGTTCCGCATATCACTCCGAGCACCATACCCGCTATCACATCTGTCGGATAATGCACAAGAAGATATATCCTCGAAAACGCCATAAGGCAGGCATAGACCAGAACCGGGACAAATAATATCGGCATCATAAAGAACATTACCATTGTCACCGCAAAGGAAGAGGAGGTATGCCCCGAAGGAAAGGAATAATGCGCGGGATGCTTTATCAGCAGATCCTTTCCGAAATCCCTGTTGCAGGGACGGACTCTTCCGACAATATGCTTTATTGTCACCTCGCCCGAAAGAGCAGATATTATCATTGCAAGCACAGTGGTATACCCCACAAGCCTGAAACGGTATATTATCAGCAAAGGAATAGTTAATGCGAACCATACATAGCCGTTATTTCCCGTCTTTGTGACAAATACCATTATCTTATTCAGCTTATTGGTATGACGCTTTGCAAGCTTTGACAGCATACGGTTATCCCAGGCTTGTATACGTTCCAGCATAACTATCCTCCTTTCTGTCATTTTAAAATCTAATATATCTATTATAGCATAGTATTTTAATAAATAAAAGATATTTTTAATAATTTTAAACTAAATTCTCAAACCCTTCGGATATTTGTTTTTCAATCTGCCTCCTGAGCATTTTCCGAAACCGACGGTCATGCCCTCGACCGCAGCGGCAGCGTAGCCCTTTTCACAGGTACAATCTATTTCCATTCCGTGAAGAAATTCAACAGTTCTTCTGTCATCAAGTCCAAGCTTTTCAACACGCCTAAACATTTCCGCCGGATATGAGGTAAACAGAGCATGGCACGGCTCTATCCTGTTTTTGATAAGCTCACCCGCCTGAACTCCAGCCCTGATAATGCCTGTACCTTCAGCGGCAGGCAGGTCACGGGGCAATATATAAAGCTTATCTCCTGTTATCTTCAATTCACCGTCGGGAACAGTTACAAATATATCCTCAAGAAATGCATTAGCCTGTTTTGCGATATCCCCTGAAAGTTTCTTTATTCCGGCAGAAGGGATATTTGCGGGCGCGTCTCCGTTTTTCCTGAACCTCGCCGCAAAATGTCCCTCCCCTCCCTCAAGCGGAGTTATCCTCACGGCACATGAAAGCTCTGTCCTTCTTCCGAATTCCTCCGCCGGATATGGCGAAAGCTCCGGACAAAGCTCAAGCAGACGCTTAACATTATTTTCATTTTCCTCATAAGAAAATGTGCAGGTGGAATATACAAGGGTTCCTCCGTCCCTGAGGCATTTCACGGCAGACATAAGTATTGCAAGCTGCCTTTCGGCACAGGCTGAAACGTGTTCCCGGCTCCATTCGAGAACGGCTGCATTGTCCTTGCGGAACATTCCTTCGCCCGAACACGGCGCATCTACAAGCACCTTATCAAAACAGCCTTCAAGCTTTTTTGACAGAATATCAGGGTGACAGCTCGATACAACTCCCTGAGATATTCCCATTCTTTCAAAATTTGAAAGAAGTATCTGTGCCCTGCTTTTTACTATTTCATTTGACCATATCAGTCCAGTTCCGCCGAGAAGAGAGGCTATCTGTGCGGATTTTCCTCCGGGCGCGGCGCACATATCAAGTACCCTGTCCCCCTTCTTTACATCAAGAAGGCTAACGGCAGACATTGCGGACGGCTCCTGTACATAAAAAGCACCTGCATGATGCAGCGGGTGCTTTCCTATATTCTGATAATCCGGCGGAAGATAAAAGCCGTCGGTATAAAAAGGAGATCTCTGTGTTTCGATTCCCAGAAGCGGGAGCAGCTTTTCCGGCGAGGTTTTAAGACGATTCACGCTTATACCCCTGTAAGGCTGTCCGCAAAACATGGATACATAACGCGAAAGGTCATCCTCACCGATTATTTCCTTTAATTCCTCTAAAAATTCAACGGGAAGTTCCATAGCAATTTTTCCTTAATTCTTCAATTTAAAGCTTAAATGTATGCGGAAGCAGCTCACTCAGCTTAAAAAGCCTGTAATCCTCCTCAGACCTTGCCGAAATGACAATAAGCTCACCTGTGCATAATTCGCTCATAAACTGTCTGCACATTCCGCAGGGAAGACAGTGATCAGCAGGCTCCTCACCTTCCTTGCCGCCGGCAAGGGCAATTGCCTTAAAGCTCCTTTTTCCGCTGCTTACAGCAGAAGAAAGGGCTGTCCTCTCAGCGCATATACCGACAGGATAAGAGGCGTTTTCCACATTCACTCCCGTAAATATGCTTCCGTCATCTGCAAGAACGGCTGCCCCCACCGCATAATGCGAATAGGGGGCATATGAATTCTTTCTTATATCAAGAGCAGCAGATATCAGTTTCTTTATTTCCACATTCATATCACTCAGTTACGATTATTGTACCGTTTGGAGTATCCTTAATTGTGATGCCTCTTTCCTTAAGCTCATCACGGATACGGTCTGCCTCAGCCCAGTTCTTGTTCTTTCTTGCCTGTGTACGCAGGTCAATAAGCTCCTGTATCTCCTCATCAATTCCCTTTTCCTTTTCGGTATAGAGAAGTCCGAGTACATCGGCAAGCTCTGTATAGAGTGAAAGTGCAAAATCACAAAGTTCCTTTGAAGGCTTAGTTTTTGCGTTAAGCTTAGAATTGATATCCCTTGCAAGCTCAAAAAGCGCAGTGATAGCATCAGCGGTATTGAGGTCGTCCTCCATTGCATTGATGAAATCATCCTTATGCTTCAAAAGTTCCTGCTTGACCTCTTCCTCTCCTGCCTTCAATGCGCCCTCACTGCTCTTTGCAAGGAATGCAAGGTCCTCACGGCAGTTATAGAGCCTGTCAAGCGCGCTTCTGCACTGCTCGATTATCTCAACGGAATAGTTGATAGGACTTCTGTAATGAGATGATACCATAAGGTAACGTATCGGCTCGTAGCCGTATTTCTCGGCAACATCACGGACAGTAAAGAAATTATTCAGAGATTTTGACATTTTCTTATGGTCTACATTAATATATCCGTTATGCATCCAATAATTTGCAAAGGGTACACCGTTACTGCATTCACTCTGTGCTATCTCATTTTCATGGTGCGGGAAGATTAGATCCTGTCCTCCGCAGTGGATATCAATTGTTTCTCCGAGATATCTTTTTGCCATGCATGAGCATTCGATATGCCAGCCCGGTCTGCCCTCGCCCCAGGGTGAAGTCCATGAAGGCTCACCCGGCTTTGCGCCCTTCCAGAGAGCAAAGTCCATCGGATCCTCCTTTGTTTCGCCTATCTGTATCCTTGCGCCTGCCTGAAGCTCCTCAAGAGGCTGATGAGAAAGCTTGCCGTACTCCTTGAATTTATTCGTGCGGAAAAATACATCTCCGTACTCGGTAGAATAAGCATAGCCCTTTTCCTCAAGCGTCTTTATCATATCTATCATCTGAGCTATATTTTCGGTAGCCTTGGGATGAACAGATGCGTCGCGGACATTAAGCCCCTTGGCATCCTTTTTGTATTCCTCGATATACTTTTCCGAAACGGTCTTGTAATCGCTGTTTTCCTCATTTGCCCTTTTGATTATCTTATCGTCTATATCCGTGAAATTCTGAACAAATGTAACATTATAGCCTCTGTATTCAAGATATCTTCTCAGAATATCAAATACGCAGATAGGACGCGCATTTCCTATATGGATATAGTTATAGACCGTAGGTCCGCAGGCATAGATCTTTACCTCGCCCTCGTTCAGTGTTTTAAGCTCCTCTTTTTTTCCTGACATGGTGTTGAAGATTTTCATATTGATTCCTCCTGTTTATTTTTAAAGCCGCTATAGCTTCCAAAGCCCAGCATATAGACAGCCATAGCTAATGCCAATTCTTTATCCTCGATTTTCTGTTTTTCTGCAAGTTGTTTCAATTCCTCAATTACAGTATCGTGCGGAACGATTGCATCTGATAAGTTGTCTACGACCTTTCGTATAACAGAAGGAAGTAAAAGACACATCTGAAAAAAGGCATCCTCCTGTCCTGTAACAATTGAATAAAACTGATCGAGACTAACACGTCGTATCAGCTTATGTCCTACCTTTTTGCCGTCAACAGTAGTTTCCCATTTAATATTCTGCGATTTTTGGGCAATAGCTTCAACAAGGAAACATGCACAATCATCATCGTTCAAAATCTGATTCTGCATCTTGATAAAGGTTTTTCCTGCTGATGCAGAATTCATTGTATTATGCTTATTTTTCATTTCAACATATACAGTATGAACTACACTGCCGCCAGGCAGAATAATACCGTCAGGATTTTTATATACGACATCCCAACCGCCTTCCTTGCCGTTATCAGGAACATGACACCCTGAAATAAATTGAAATATCCTTTGATGAAAATAACCAATATCATTATTATTTGATTTATCTCTCTGACGGAAAATCTCATTACTGACTATTTCTTCCCATGATGAACGATAAACGGTTTTATCAAAAATAAGCTTTACAGGATCAACAATATTCTTATTGAATCGTTTTAAATCGAATGACTTAAGCTTTTCACCATATTTTTGAATAGTAGCTTTTACATGATCGGTAAAATCTTCTTCACTTATAAAACTCAGATTCCACATTAGATCTCCTCCAGTGCTTCTCTTATTTTTACAGCAATATCAAAAGCGAGATTAACAGGCACAGCATTTCCTACCTGCTTATACTGTGAGCCTATGCTCCCGCAAAACTGCCATTCATCGGGAAAGCTTTGACAACGTGCGTTTTCTCTGACAGTAAACGGTCTTGGTTCAAGCGGATGACAGCGGTCTGTCTGTTTCTGACTCGGGGAAGTAAGAACCGTAAGAGAAGGCTCATCCAGGCTCAGTCTGCGGAGTATTCCTGTTCTTCCGCCCTCCATATTCCAACAGCTTTTCATATATTCCTTTGCAATATCCTCGGGTATATCTCTCCAATAGCCGCCCGGAGGAACAAGCTCAAAAATTTTGCGCTTATATTCAGAATACGGTGTTCCCTCACTCTCAGGGCAATCAATCAATATATCTCTTAATACAGGCTTATAACTGTGAGGCTCGGGAAACGTAAAGATTATTTTTTCAGAAAGGTCTTTTCTTATTCCAACAGTAATAAGTCTCTCCCTTTTTTGAGCTACGCCATAATCCCATGCATTTAATACTTTTTTCTGAATCAAATATCCGCATTTTCCAAAAATATCAATAATTGTTTTATATGTTCTTCCATTATCATGTGTCAATAATCCCCTTACATTTTCAAAAAGAAACATTTTGGGCTGAAGCTGTTCCAAAAATTTTGCATAATGATAGAATAATGTTCCCCGCGCATCCTCTAATCCAAGTCTCTTTCCTGCATATGAAAAACTTTGGCATGGGGCACCTCCGGATAAAAGATCCAGCTCTCCCTCTTTCAGCCCAAAGTATTTCTTTAAATCATGACAAGAAATATTTGCTATATCATCATTAATAACACGCCACTTCGGACGATTTTTTTTGAGCGTATCTGCTGCATCCTTATCGATCTCGATAAGCCCTATTGTTTCAAAGCCTGCTCTTTCTACTCCAAGAGCAAGACCTCCTGCGCCGGCAAACAATTCGATAGTTTTAAAGCTTTTATTAGTCTTATGTTTTTTATTCATTTTTTCACCAAAACATTCAATTATACATTCATATCCCCGCGCCGTTTTCAAAGGTCTCAAAAGCATCCTTAAGCTCATTGATGCGCTTTTCGATATCGCTGAGTTGTTCTGCAACGGGATCCTTATAATGTATCTGATCAAGGTTAGTGCTTGAACAGCCGACCTTTTCGCCGTTGAGCCTGACTATCTTTGCAGGAACGCCTACGGCAGTCGCATTTTCCGGAACCTCGGTAAGCACAACTGCACCCGCGGCGATACGGGCATTATCACCGACCTTGAAGGGACCTAAAACCTTTGCTCCGGAGCCTACTAACACATTATTTCCGAGAGTCGGATGACGCTTGCCGTGGTCCTTGCCTGTACCTCCGAGTGTAACGCCCTGATAAATTGTACAGTTATCGCCGATCTCGGCAGTCTCTCCGATAACCACACCCATACCATGATCTATAAACAAGCCCTTGCCTATAGTCGCGCCCGGATGTATCTCTATTCCCGTCTTATGCCTTGCGTGCTGGGATATCATTCTTGCTATAAATTTCATATTGTGCCTGAAAAACCAGTTAGCCCTTCTATAAGCCCTTACTGCCTTAAAGCCGGAATACAAAAAATATACCTCCAGACGGCTTCTTGCGGCAGGATCTCTTTCCATAATGGAATCAAGCTCTTCGCATAAATTCTTAAACATAACCCACCCCGAATCAATTTACAATGTACAATGTACAATGTTCAATGTGCAATGTGCAATGTGCAATGTTCAATGTACAATGTTTAGCAGATTCAGCTTTCAAATTAAAACTGCTTCTTTTTTTATTCTGATCATAGCCGGCGAAACCCGGACAACCACAATTGTACATTGTACATTGTAAATTGTACATTATCAATTGTACATTGTACATTGTCAATTGTACATTGAAAAGTGTTCAGCAGATTCAGCTTTAAGCTTAATGCTGCTTCTTTTTTTATTCTGATAATAGCCGGCAAAACCCGGACAACCACAATTGTACATTGTACATTATCTGTACATTGTACATTGAAAAAAGCCCCATTGTACTTAGCAAACAAAACTAAAAGTACAATGGGGCGCAATTGCGCGGTTCCACCCAATTCAACGGTAAATCCCGTCCTCGTTCTTCTTAACGCGAAGCAACGGATACCGCTATTAGAAAACCGTTCACGGTATCGGCTGGTAGAGTGCATTCACGAATACAACGATTAATGCCTTTCACCCTCCGGCATCTCTCTGAAACCGTCCGCTTTCGCTACTATTCTCCGTCATAGCCACGAATATTGACCTTTCTAACATTATACACGATTAATCGGCAAATGTTAAGGGGTTTTGAAAAATTATTTTGCATTTTTTATAAATTCAAAGTTCTGAACTAAATATATTACTCCGGAAATAAGAGTAAGGACTGCCGATATCCATATTGCCGCCTCTCCTGCAATCAGAAAATACCATGACAGCTTCTCAGGCTCGGACAGACTGATAATTCCCATATGATTCAGCTCAAGAATATACTGTAAAAGCATTACAAGCAGTACGGCAGCTATCTGGCTTATCGTTTTAGCCTTGCCCCAGTTGTTCGCGGCAACTACCTTTCCCTTTGCGGAGGCTACAAGACGTATTGCCGTGACCATGAATTCTCTCGAAACTATTACTATAAGCACTACGGCATTAGTCAGTCCCAACTGTATAAAGCAGGCAAGAGCCGCAAGTATCATTATCTTATCTGCAAGAGGATCGGCAAATTTTCCGAAATCAGTGATAAGATTATACTTCCTCGCTATCTTTCCGTCTAAATGGTCTGTATATGCCGCAGCCGCAAAAATAATGAAGGATATCAGATAATGATGCGGTATTCCGGGCATGAGCAAAAAGAAAATATAGAAGGGAACCAGCAAAATCCTCATCAGAGTAAGTTTATTAGGTAAATTCATTAATATGCCTCCCAAAAGCTATATCATTTCGCCCATAAGGTCACAGTCAACAGAATCTGATACGGCAATAACTACAGTATCACCTATGCGCGGCTTGTTTCCTTTATCTACAAAATATACCCTCGCATCTACATCGGGCGCATCAGCTTCTGTTCTGCCGAACCAGCAGCCTGTCATGCGGTCATAGCCGTCAACCTGCACTTTTACGCGCTTTCCGATAAAATTGCCCGTATTTTCAGCCATTATCCTGTTCTGCTGCTCCATAATGATATCTCTTCGGTGACGCTTGACCTCTTCATCAAGCTGACCGTCCATTCTTGCCGCCGGAGTATCCTCCTCTGCAGAATAGGCAAAGCAGCCCATTCTCTCGAACCTCATCTCCTCGACAAATTCGGACAGCTCGGTAAAATCTTCATCAGTCTCAGTCGGGAAGCCCGTCATAAGGGTGGTTCTTATCGTTATGCCCGGAACTCTTTCACGAAGCTTTTTTACAAGAGCAGTAAGGCTTTCGCGGTTTCCCTTCCTGTTCATAAGCTTAAGTATCCTTTCGCTGCAATGCTGCATCGGGATATCAATATACTTAAGCACCTTTGGCTCAGTCGCAAAAACATCTATCAGCTCATCAGTTATCCTTTCGGGATAGCAGTAAAGTACACGGACATACTGCAGCTTCTCTACAGCACACAGCTTTCTTATAAGCTCGGGAAGCATTGAATGTCCGCACAGATCCTCTCCGTAGCGGGAGGTATCCTGAGCAATGAGTATGAATTCCTTCACTCCCTTTTCACTCAGTTCCTCAGCCTCTTTTATTATGTCATCAATAGGACGGCTGCGGAATTTTCCCCTTATCATCGGTATAGCGCAGTAGGTACAGTGATTGTCGCAGCCCTCGGCAATTTTGAGGTATGTATAATAAAACGGCGTTGAACGCACCCTTCCTCCGCAAAGCGGAAGCTCCGTCTTTTCGGGAAAAAGCTCCTCCTTCTTCCCCTCCAATACATCATTTATCACATCTGCGATTTTTGTATTGCCTCCGATGCCGACAACAGCATCTACCTCATAAAGCTCCTTCATTACCTCCTTCTGATACCTTTCGGCAAGACAGCCGGTAACAACTATTGCTTTTATACGATGCTTATTTTTAAGCCTTACAAGATTCAGTATCTCGTCAATGCTCTCCTGCTTTGCATCCTCAATAAAGCCGCAGGTATTAACTATTGCCACATCACAGAAGGCTGTATCCCTTACAAGCTCAAAGCCCGCCTCCTTCAGCGAATACATCATCATTTCGGCATCGACACGGTTTTTGGCACAGCCAAGACTGACCAGCCCCACTCTTACCGCCATAAATCTCATCCTTCCCGCTGCGGATATTGCAGCATCTTCATAATTCTATATCAAGCTCATAAAAAGCCTCTTTTATATCCTCCCAGCCGTACCCCATATTACGAAGCCCGCTTATGATACGCTTTCTGCCCTTTTCATCATTAAGCGACCTCAGATATTTACGGTTTATAACCTCGATTATCTGTTCAACAGGATCGGCGTCATATTCTTCAATTATCTCCTCGGCAAGCTCCTTGTCTATGCCCTTTTTCATCATTTCATACAGTACTCTTTTTCCCGAAAACCTCTTTACCTCCAAAAGATTCCTTGCATAATCCCTTGCAAAGCTCTCGTCATTTATCAGTCCGAGATCCGTAAGTCTTTCCACTGCCGCCTCTGTCGCTTTTTCACCGTAGAGGGGGAGAAGCTTTTCCTCTATCTCACGGCTGCTGCGCTGACGGTATTCTAAAAGGTACATTGCCTTTTCCTTTGCGCGGTTCAGCTTTGAAAGCTCGATAAGGTCATAAAGCTCCTCATCTGTTATTTCGCTTCCGGTACGTTTTCCCGAAGAAATGAGAGTAACGGTGTCTATGCTGACCGCATATTCACCGTCAATAAAAAGAGCAGACATACCCTTTTTTCTCTCTTCAATTGCTGTTATCAGCATATCAGTCCACCATCACATCAAGGTCTGCCTCTGAGGTACGGGGGGCTGTCCCCTCCTCTGCCGGCGGTGCCTCTACCGGAGTTGTTTCCGGACGCTCAGGTACATCACTGCTGCCATTATCGCCTTCATCATCATCCTTTTTGGTCTTGGTCTTTTTGGAGCTCTGGCGGGTAAATACAAGCTTGTCCTTATTATCCATAAGCTCCTTCTCGATTTTTTCGGCAACATCGGGATTCTTTCTGAGGAAATCCTTAGCATTGTCACGGCCTTGTCCTATACGGTTATTGTCATAGGAGAACCATGCGCCGCTTTTCTTTATGATATCAAGCGACACAGCAAGGTCAAGCAGCTCGCCGACTCTCGATATTCCCTGACCGTACATGATATCAAATTCTGCCTCCTTAAACGGAGGTGCTATCTTATTCTTTACGACCTTAGCGCGTGTGCGGGAGCCTATAACCTCTCCGCCTGCCTTAAGCGCTTCTATCTTGCGGATATCTATGCGGACTGAGGAATAGAATTTAAGTGCCCTTCCTCCCGGTGTCGTTTCGGGATTTCCGAACATTACGCCGACCTTTTCACGAAGCTGGTTGATGAATATTGCAACACAGTTCAGCTTTGAAATGGAGCCTGCAAGCTTTCTGAGTGCCTGAGACATAAGCCTTGCCTGAAGTCCCACATGAGATGCTCCCATTTCACCCTCTATCTCTGCCTTCGGCGCAAGCGCCGCAACAGAGTCAACTACGATAATATCAAGCGCGCCGGAGCGTACAAGCTCCTCTGTGATTTCAAGCGCATCCTCACCTGTATCAGGCTGGGATACCAGAAGCTCATCTATATCTACTCCCAATGCCTTTGCATATATAGGATCAAGGGCGTGCTCTACATCTATGAATGCCGCATAGCCTCCGCGCTTCTGAGCCTCGGCTATACAATGAAGTGCAAGCGTTGTCTTGCCTGAGGATTCCGGGCCAAAGATCTCTATGATCCTGCCCTTCGGCAAACCGCCTATTCCAAGTGCCATATCAAGTGAAAGTGAACCTGTGGGTATAGAATCGACCTGCATCGCCGCATTCTGTCCAAGGCGCATTACAGCACCCTTTCCAAATTGTTTTTCTATCTGACGAAGTGCTGTTTCAAGTGCTTTCTGCTTATCTACTGCCATAATGCGTCATCCTTTCTGTTTTTTAATGCAACTTTATTATACAATTTATTATCAGTCATTTCAAGCTTAATCTTTATTTAACCGCAATCAAATGTACAAATTATAGTACAATTACTATTTCCTTAGAATGACTGCTCTCGGCAATCCCTGAATATCCTTGAGAATACGGATATCCTCCGCACCCTTAAACAGCCCTGAAACCTCCTGAGCCTGTGTTTCACCGATTTCAAGAGACATTATTCCTCCCCTTTTCAGCTTCGGAAACCATTTTTCAGCAATAACTCTGTAAAAAATCAGCCCGTCGCTTCCTCCGTCAAGCGCCATAGCCGGCTCAAAGCTTATCTCTTTCTGCAAGGAGGATATTTCATCTGTCCTGACATAAGGAGGATTTGAAATAATTGCATCAAAGCTCTCGTCCTCAAAGTCATCACAGCAGATATTTATATCTCCCTTTACCGCGGTTATATCCGAGGCATTATTCCTCTCAATATTCCGCATAAGATAATCCCATGCATGATCGGACAGCTCCACAGCACTGACACGCGCATCGGGAATAAGCTTTGAAAGGGCTATTGCAATTGCTCCGCTGCCGCTACAAAGGTCTATAACAGCAGGTGATGATATTCCTGCTTTTTTCAGTTCATCCAGAAGTCCCCTTACGCATACCTCGGTATCATCCCGCGGGCTAAGCACACCCTCTCCGACATATAGATCATAGCCCATAAAGCTCCACTCACCAAGTATATATTGAAGAGGAAAGCCTGATATACGCTTTTCTACTGCACTGAAAAAGGCTTCTTCATCACTCTGTACGGGTTCTCTGTCATGCGGAAGGAGATTCAAAAGCTCTCTGACCTCACAGGCTGTAGACTCTATACCTGCACCGGCAAGTCTTTTTTCAGCCTCACGGCAAAGCTCACGGCGTGTCATTTAATGATATCCTCCCCGTTTTCAGGAATAACATCCTCCATAGCCTTAATTGCTACCTCTATCATATCATCCTCGGGTTCTTTTGTGGTGATATGCTGCATCCATACGCCGGGGGCAGCTATCATTCT
>CACXDV010000116.1 GCA_902766585.1 uncultured Ruminococcus sp. | reverse complement strand
TACAATGTACAATTGTGATAATTCCGCTTTTATTAGTCTTATTCAGATAGTAACATACCCTGATTCATAATTTTCACCCCTCAACCCCGCCACCTTTGAAAAGGCGGGCGAAACTTTTATGTTTTGTTAAGTTTATGACATCACCTAAAAGACGGAGGGGTTAAATTTTAGCAACAACAAAATTGCAAAAGAATCAGCTTAACCCATAACTGAACTTGAAATATTGTAGAAGCATATTCGCGCAAAAGAAACAAATGTACTGCTGAACTAAAGCGCGAACAACAGAGCGCAGGGACTGCGCCGCGAATTGACAGCGCGGGCACCGCGCCGCAAAATCGCAAAAGAAATAGTTTAAGCTATTACTGAACTTGAAATACTGTAGAAGTATCTTCGCGCAATAGAAATAAATTTACTGCTGAACTAAAGCGCGAACAACAGAGCGCAGGGACTGCGCTGAGAGTTAATCTGATGGGTGATTGGTGACAGCGTTTTCATCTGCCGGCTCAAAAATACTGTATTCAACAGCCGTTTCTTCAGCACTTTCGGGAACTGTTACAGCTTCGTCCGTTTTTTCTTCGTCATCTGTATTTTCCTCTATAACAGGCTCCGGCGGAACATCAGCATAGACAAAGGCACAGGAATTTGCATCCATTACTATTTCATCACCTTCAAGTACCGTATCCATGAAGGTCTCCCCGCCCTCAAATCCGGCAGGCATACGGAATCGTATAGGATAATCGGCAGCATTGAAAACACAAAGCAGCATTTTTTCGCCGTCATTACGGATATATCCCATAGTTCTGCCTGTCGAACCGAATTCAATAAGCTCACCGTCAACAAGACATTTGCAGGCATGACGCATATCACCAAGTCTGCGGTACCAATCAAGCAGATCCTTTTCCTCCCTGCCCCACGGGAAGGTACAGCGGTTGAAGGGATCTCTGTAACCCTCCATGCCAACCTCATCACCGTAGTAAATGCAGGGTACGCCGGGAAGAGTATAAAGTATGCCTGATGCAAGTCTCATTCTTCTCAGACCGTATTCACGCTGTTCGGGTGTAAGACTTGTAGCCGCCTGCCATTCACGTCCTCTGCCGTTCTGTCTTTCGCCTACAAGAAGCGTAAGCACTCTTTCTGTATCATGCGTACCGAGAAGGTTCATCAGACAGCGTATTACCGGACGGGGATAGTTTTCAAGAACATTCAGCACTATCTCTATCATATCTCTGCCGTCTCCGCAATCAAGGAAACCGAGTATAGCATCACGGAAGGGATAGTTCATTACGCTGTCCAGCTCATTTCCGTAAAGGAACTGTCTTCTTGAACCGTAGCTTTCCTTATTTGAAGCATCCTCCCAGACCTCTCCGAGAAGAAGCGCATCGGGATCTTCTGCCTTTACTGCCTCACGGATATGCTGGATAAATTCATCGGGAAGCTCATCGGCAACATCAAGTCTCCAGCCACTGTTTCCGACACGCATCCATTTCCTGATTATGCCGTCATCTCCGTTTATATATTCGTCAAATGAAGCGGAAAGCTCCTCGACCTCCGGAAGTGTATAGAAGCCCCACCATGAATTATAGATATTAGGCCACTCTATGAATTTATACCATGTATAATACGGCGATTCAGTGGAATTATAAGCACCGTTTCCGGGATAGCGGTTCTCACGGTTAAAATACTTGCTGTCGCTTCCGGTATGGCTGAATACACCGTCATTTATAATATATATGCCAAGCTTTTTTGCTTCCTCACAAAGCTCTCTGAAATCCTCTTCATTTCCAAGCACCGGATCAATCTTTTCATAATCTCCGGTATCGTAGCGGTGATTTGAATATGCCTCAAAAATCGGGTTAAGATATATACAGGTAACACCAAGGCTCTTTAAATAGTGAAGCTTTTCCTTTATTCCTATGAGGTCGCCTCCGAAGAAGTCCGAATTTGTGATAAGTCCGTTTTTATCGGGCTTCCAGTCGGGTATCAGATTCCATTTCTTATGGAGCTTCTTGTCGGGATAAATACCTGTCTTTGGCGTTCCGGAATTATAGAAGCGGTCGGGGAATATCTGATACATTATTCCTCCGGGCAGCCATGACGGAGTTTCAAAATCCTTTTCATAAACTAAAAGCTGAAAACGCGGTTCATGCTCACTTTCGGAAATAAAGCCCTCACCTGCAAAGCCTTTCATAATATACCTTCTGCCGTAGCAGGTATCCATTCCGAAGTGATACCAGTAAAGCCCCGTATGGTCAACATTAACGTCACATTCCCACTGCTCATGATCATCTCCTACCATTCCGCACCAGTACATACCGTAAACATCTGAATCTCCGAATTTGTCATCCTTTACTATAGCTATCGCGCCTGTACAATGCAGGTCACGGGGAAGCACTATTTTCAGATGAAGCTGTGTTTCAAATGGAATGGCACCTGTGGGATTTCTGTATTCCTTTTCACGGGAATTGAATAATCTCATTTTGATCTCTCTCC
>CACXDV010000115.1 GCA_902766585.1 uncultured Ruminococcus sp. | reverse complement strand
CCATTTGGGTTCGATTTCCCTGAAATTATACTCCATTTTTCTTTCCTCCTAAGTAAAACATATATTTGCGGAGTGCCCGCGCTGTCGCTTCGCGGCGGAGTGCCTCCGCTGTCGGTTCGCGGCGGAGTGCCTCCGCTGTCGCTTCGCGCTTTAGTTTAGTAGTATATTTGCTTCTGCTGCGCGAAAAAACTTTTTCAATACTTCAAGTTCGGTAATAGGTTAAGCTGTTTCTGATTCATTTCTGCATGAGCTAAATTCCAAATTGAAGAACTTCTGACTCAAACAAAGCGAATGAAGCAGAAAAGCCACTCAATTGTACATTGCACATTGAACATTGAACATTGTGCATTGTCATTGTGTTCTGAGTACTTCAAGGTTTTCGGAGTTGGGGCCGACCTCGGAGTAGGCAACCATAGCAAAGACAAGGTCAGTGATATTGTTTTCCTTTATCATATTGACAAGGTTGACATAGCAGTAACGCATATCAATGACATAAATTTCCTCAAAGGAATTGAACAGATAACCGGGGATAGCATTACCGTAGCTATCCTTGACGATCATAAGCTTTCTGCCATTTTTGCAGGTGGTATTGACCTTAACGATCTGTTCGTCACCGCCCATGAAGGTAAGGTAAGCATTGTGCTGCGGATCGCCGACAATATTGAAGAAATTGCCCGTACCTGTGGAATTGTATGAGGTATCGAAGTATTCAGTCACGCACTTGCTGTTGTTATCGGGGATATAGTAGGTAAAGGTCTCAGGATCATTATTGAGGTTTGCGTCCTGAGTGAAGGCGTACATGGTTCCGACAAAGCCCTCGATATCCTTTTTCTCGAAGGTGGAAAGGTCTTTAAAGGGAACATTTGCAGCCTTTGCAAAGGTCTCTGCGGCATAATAAGCGCCGAGAGGCGTCCAGTGGTGGTCGGTTCTGAGGTAGATGTCCTCAGTTGTATGGTGAGCCAGAACCGTATCAATATCGACATATACGATGCCGTCATCAAGTCTTGATGCGATATCGTCAAAACATTCCTTCTGATTGAGGGTATAGCCTGAATAGTTGCTCGGAGTGTAGTATTCACTTGCAAGCGGAGCAGTCATTGAATAAATGGTAACGCTGTCGCCAAGGTCTTTATGGAAATTGTTCAGAGCTGCAACATAAGCGTTGCCTGTGCCGCCGCCGAACAGTTCAAGGGCGCGGTAATGACCGTCTGCCTTTACAACGATAATACCGTTTTCCTCGGTATATTCGGCTTCGCCCATCTTACTTACCTCGGATTCCTTTGAGCTTTCCTCTGCCTTTGAGTTTTCAGCAGGCTTTGATGTTTCGGCAGGCTTAGAGGTTTCAGTGGGCTTGGATGTCTCGGCAGGCTTTGATGTTTCGGCGGGCTTTGAGTTGTCATTAACGACTTTGATAGGCTTTCCGACGAATTTTACCTCGTCATCAGTATGTATGCCGAAAAGTCCCTTGAAGTTGTAGCCTACGGTTTTCAGGTCGTCGCGGAAGGGTACCGTATCATCATAATAGGTAGCAATACCGGCGGTGAAATCGCCTGAAAAGTATCCGTTAAATGAGAAGGACGGGAACTGTGCAAGTGAACGCTTTTCTATCTGAGATTCCTTTGAACGCGGGATAACAAGGAGAAAAAGCGTGATAAGCGCATAAAGCACTACGAATATCAATATTGATATATAGGCGGAAAATTCCGCAACATTTTTTCTTTTTATACTATTGAAGCTTTTCTTTTTAGCGGGCGTTTTTTCACTCATAAGTTCTCACCTCTCAGAATCGGAAATAAAGGAACGGGTTGTTGGTGTTGTCTACAAGGAGTATGCCCGACAGGATAAGCAGGGCACAGCAGGCAACTGTTGAACCTATGCTGCCTATCATAAAGACTGTATTATTGCCCCATTCGTTGAAGAAATATTTAAGCTTCTGAAGAATGGGCATGGAAACAGCAATCGCAAATATGATAAGGAAGATATTATTGAGGAAGGAATTCCATGTAAGAACATCCCAGAATTCGTTTCCGTTTGATATCATGCTTATTCCCGTAATGTTGAGGAAGAAGCGTCCGAGCTGTCCGAGGTCGGTAAAATAGAAAATACCGAAGCCTATGATTATGATTATCTTGCTGTAAATATGGGTGAGAACGATATTCCATTTTTTCATTCTCTTTTTGCCGATAAGCGTTTCTATGAAAATGAAGATACCGAAATAAAGTCCCCAGAAGATGAAGTTCCAGCTTGCGCCGTGCCAGAGACCTGTGCAGAACCATACAAGGAAGAGGTTCAGATACTTTCTCGGCTGTCCGAAGATAGGCATATAGAAAAGATAATCCCTGAAGAACGAGCTGAGGGAGATATGCCATCTCTGCCAGAATTCACTTATGTTTTTGCAGATGAACGGGTAGTTGAAGTTTTCATTGAAGTGGAATCCGAACATTCTGCCGAGACCTATTGCAATATCGGAATATCCGCTGAAGTCAAAATATACATAAAGCGAATAAAGAATGACGGTATACCATGTTCCGAGGAAGGACAGATTTGTAATGTCGCTGCCGAAGAACTGTTCAACTATAGCGTAAAGGCTGTTTGCAAGGATAACCTTTTTTGAAACGCCGAGAATAGCTCTTTTTGCGCCCTCGCTGATATCAACAGCCGAAGCCTTGCGGTCTGTTATTTCCTTTTCGATAACGCTGTAGCGCACGATAGGTCCCGCAACAAGCTGAGGGAAAAGCGACAGGTAGAGCAGGAACTTTTTGAATTCCTTCTGCGGTTTTACGGTCTCCCAGTAGCAGTCCATGATATAGGATATTGCCTGGAAGGTAAAGAAGCTGATGCCTATGGGCATGACTATGTTCGGGACAGGGACATCCGCATGGAACAGCATATTATGATTTTCCACGATAAAGCCCGTGTATTTGAAGACAACAAGCAGAAGGATATCAATACAAATTGCTGTTCCGGCAAATAGCTTTGCGCGCGGCTTTCCCTTATTTGCACCTATCAGCAGTCCGCAGAACCAGTTCATTGCCGCGCTGAATACAAGCAGCAGCACCCATACAGGCTCGCCCCATGCATAGAATACCAGGGATGCGATTATCAGTACGATATTCTTCTGATTGATATTCTTTCTTGTGAAATAGGCAAGAAAAACAGCAGCCAGAAAGAAAAATAAGAAGAAGAGCGATGAAAAAACCATAAGCTGTTCACATTCCTTTTTTCTGAAAAATAAAACAGATGTACAGTGTCAACATATCCGCCAGCCATGAATTATACAAAACGGCAGAAAATTGCCTGTATCTGATAAAGTCTGTACATTTCATTCTACCACCTGGCACGGCAAAAATCAATAGCTTATTTTGATACAATATTAAGTATATTTTTTCTTATTATT
>CACXDV010000114.1 GCA_902766585.1 uncultured Ruminococcus sp. | reverse complement strand
TATTACCGACAGTGTTTCGTTCATGCAGAGAACGGGTGAACGCTTTGATATGGTGTTCCTTGATCCGCCTTACGGAACGGGCTTGCTGATGAAGGCGCTTGAAGCGGCTGTTGATGTTACAAAGCAGTCGGGTGTCATAGTATGCGAGCATCCCCGTGAGGAAGAGCTTCCCGAAAGAGTCGGCTCATTTCTTCTTAAGAAAAACTACAGATACGGAAAAATAATGCTCAGCGTTTATACGGGTGAGGAATGAGCCTGTCATGCGGGATGCTTTTATTTATTTCAGAAGGAGTGGAATTGATGACCATTGCGGTTTGTCCCGGAAGCTTTGACCCGGTGACCTATGGGCATATAGATATAATAAAAAGAGCGGCGAAAATATTCGATAAGGTTATCGTTGCCGTTCTCGTGAATATGGAAAAGAAGCCTTGGTTTACTATCGAAGAAAGAACAGAATTTCTCAGAAAGGTAACAGAGGATATTCCTAATGTTGAAATTGTGGGCTTTGAAGGACTTCTGGTCGATTTTGCCTCCGCTTGCAATGCGAACGCAATAGTCAAAGGTCTGAGGGCTGTTTCTGACTTTGAATATGAATTTCAGATGGCACTTACCAATAATAAGCTTAACAGCAATATAGAAACGGTTTTCCTTACTACAAGCTCGGAGAATATGTATCTCAGCTCCAGCATTGTAAAGCAGGTCGGACTTCTCGGCGGGGATATTTCTCCGTTTGTGCCCGACTGTGTTAAGGAAGGTATTTTAGAAAGAATAAAGCAAAGGAGTAGTTTAAAATGAAAATGGAAATGCTTATCGAGGATCTTCAGACACTTGTGGACGATGCCTTTACCCTTCCTCTCAGCGGAGGAAAGACCTTTGTAAATACAGAGCGTCTTAAGGAGATAATTGAGGAAATGAGGAGCAACCTTCCCGTTGAGCTCAAGCAGGCAAAACTTATCGCTTCTGAAAGAAATAAGATCCTCAGTGATTCAAAGAATGAGGCTGAGCGCATTGTTCAGTCCGCTGAGGAAAGAGCAAGAAATATGGTCCAGCAGAGCGAGATAGTAAAGCAGGCTCAGCAGAAGGCGGACGAGATCGTATTCAATGCAAATCAGCAGGCATCTCAGATAAAGAATGCTGCCAACAGCTATGTTGATTCTCTTATCAAGAAATCAGACGATGAGCTTTCAAGAAATCTTGCAGACCTTAAAAAGATCCGCAGCAGCCTGAAGGCTTATTCTCAGAAGAATAACAAAAACAGTAACAACAACAGCGCAGAAGGCAAAAAATAATTCTTTTTGAACCAATGAACAGAAACGTCAATTAGCGGCAGTAAAGGGTGATTGGGTTGCGCAGGGTTTTATCCCGTATACTGTTTACGATGTTTTTCGGTTTTACAATGACGCTCATTGTTTGCTGTGTATTGCTGGTGGTAAATAATTTCTCGGGCAAGGGTGATTATCTTGAGGCGGTCAGCATTGATCCGAAGGAAGAGATAAGCACGATCTACCGCAGGATAGATGACAGCAGCATGGCGGATAACAAGACGTCGGCGGCTATATGTGATTTCGGATTTCAGAGCCTTTCGGATACCGGGGAAAGAGAGGTCTATGAAAAGCTCGGACGGAATCTCTATTATATTACCGATAAGGTTGAAGACAGCGGTTATTATAAAACCGAAAGGATCACAATTGAAAATACTCAGGTCAGCGAAATAGGAATAAGGCGGGCACTCGGCGCTTTTATGTCGGATAATCCGCAGGTGTTCTGGATAAATAATATTTTCGGCTATGCCTATGATAATGGCAATACGGTAATAGAATGCTATTCCGTTCTGTCTGCCGAAAAATGCAAGGATCTTATTGAGATCATGTCCGCGAAGATAGATGAGATTCTTGATAATGTTGACATGAACGCTGATGAATTTCACAGGGAAAGACAGGTACATGATGCTCTTTTAAGACAGTGCAGCTATGCCGAGGGTGTCAGCTCAGTAAATGACAACTGGGAATGTTTTACTGCCTATGGCGCTATTGTCGGAGGCTCTGCCGTATGCGAGGGCTATTCAAAGGCATTGCAGATCCTTCTTATGAAGCTGAATATACCCTGTTATGTCATAAGGGGCGATGCTGACGGCGTAAAGCATATGTGGAACCTTGTAAAAGTTGACGGTGGCTGGTATCACCTTGATTCTACCTGGAATGATACCGCTGTAAATATAAATTATGAATACTTCAATCTGAGTACCGGATTCATAAGCGAAAATCATATTATCGCCCCGCTTGTCACAGCGGCGGATGAGTCAGGGGAAAACCTTGCAAATCCGAATTTTTTCATTCCCGAGTGTAACTCTATGGATCAGAATTTTTACACGGTTGAGGGATATACGATAAATGATTTCAGCAATAAGACCGATAATGAAATGGTTGACCTTATCGTTGACCGTGTTTATAACGGAGAATGTTATATTCATCTTAATGTCGGCAGCGGAATGGATTATCAGGAATGTATTGATATTCTTTTCGGTTCTCCGAGTCACAGGATGTACCATTATGTTGATGCTGCCAACGAACGTCTCAGACCGGATATGCAGCTCGGCAATACAGGCATGATGATACTGAAGCATGAGGACAGAAGGACTATAAGAATAAAGCTCAGCTTTAAACAGGAAACAGAATAAAAAAATAAACGTCTGTTGTACGAAAATGTACGGCAGACGTTTTTTATATATTTATGATACAGGCAGAAGCTGAGGTTCCCTTTTTTCATATACGGTGAAGTGCGTAAAGCCGCAGGCTCCGAGCAGACGGAGACCGTCCTCTATTCCGGAACCGATATCTCCCCAGCGGTGAGCATCCGAGCCGAGAGTGACATATTTTCCGCCAAGGGCTTTGAATCGGCGTATTACATCCTCTCCGGGAAGTGTCCTTCCTATCACCTGTCGAAGTCCGGAGGTGTTTACCTCTATCGCCTTGTCATTTTTAATGACGGTCAGAAGAACCTCGTCCAGCATATCTGAAAAATATTTTTTGTCGGGGATTATTCCGGCGCTGCCCGTAATATATCTCAGAGGATAATCAAGGTGAGCCAGAGAATCAAATAAATTCTGAACGGCTAATTCCTGAAGCTCCTCTATATACCGTCCGAGCAGTTCTGCAGCGCTCTCCTCGGTGTAATCAAGATAATAAAAATCCTCTTCTCCTCTCAGATTGTGAAGCGAGCCGAGTACGAAGTCATAATCTCCGAGAAGAAGCGCTTCCCTCGCCGCCTTTGGATCCTGAGTGGGCTGTCCTAACTCTATGCCCGTATAGACCTTTACTCTGTTATGATAGAATGCTCTTGCTTTGTAGGTATCAATTACCGAACGGGAAATATCCTCCGATACATTTTTTTCAAAGTATTCATTACATTCGCAGTGGTCGGTCACAGTAATGCTGTACAGACCGATGCTTGCCGCCTGTTCACACATCATCATTACACTGTCGGTTCCGTCAAAGGATCTTTCACTGTGTGTATGGCTGTCAGAAATGAATTTGTATCTCATATTGTTATTCCCCCTGTTATTACCTGATTATTATACCATATCCGGTGATGTTTTGATACATCAATTCTAATTGAAAAAAAACGGTCTCAGCGGTTGAAATTTGGGGAAAAAAGAAAAAACGCTTAATAACAAAATTAATTGATTTTGCATTTTTACTTGACAATAAAGGAATAAAATAGGATAATTATTATGTGTTGGTATTTCTATACGGCACAAGGAAAACGGTTTTTGTAAACCGCAGTACAAAAAGAATATAGGAGGGACTTATTGATGAATGCAGTCATTACAGTACTCGGAAAGGATAATGTCGGTATTCTGGCAAAGGTTTCAAATGAATGCGCCGCTGTCGGAGTCAATATAATCGAGGTTACCCAGTCCGTATTGCAGGGAATGTTCGCAATGATAATGTTTGTGGATATCACTGCTTGTACGGTTCCGTTTTCAGAGCTTGTTGACAAGCTTACCGAGGAAGGAGAAAAAATGGGGGTAAAGGTCCATGTTATGCATGAGGATATTTTTAACGCCATGCATAAGATCTGAACCGGAAAGGAACAATTCGTATGATAAATTCACACGACATACTTGAAACCATCAATATGATCGATAACGAAAACCTTGATGTAAGAACTATTACTATGGGTATTTCACTTCTTGATTGTATAGATGATGATATCGACCGCGCCTGCGGAAAGGTATATGACAAGATATGCCGCTATGCCGGTGATCTTGTGAAAACAGGTGAGGATATCAGCAAGGATTACGGTATACCGATAATCCATAAGAGGATATCAGTAACTCCTGTCGCTATGCTTGCCGCTGCCTGTCCGACAAAAAGCCCGGTGAAATTTGCTCAGACGCTTGATAAGGCGGCTGCGGAGATCGGGGTAAACTTTGTCGGAGGCTACAGCGCTTTGGTGCATAAGGGCTTTGCTCAGGGAGATTATGCTCTTATTGAAAGTATTCCCGAGGCTCTTTCGGTTACGGAAAGGGTATGCTCATCCGTTAATATCGGAAGCACAAAGGCAGGTATAAATATGGATGCCGTTGCAAAGATGGGATATGTTATCAGGGGCTGTGCAGAGCTTACTGCTGACCGTGACTGTATCGGCGCGGCAAAGCTTGTGGTATTCTGCAATGCGCCGGAGGATAATCCGTTCATGGCAGGCGCATTCCATGGTCCCGGAGAACCGGACTGTGTAATAAATGTAGGTGTATCGGGTCCCGGAGTTGTAAGAGCCGCTCTTGCAAAGGCAGGGGACTGCAATATAACTGAGGTAGCCGATATAGTAAAAAAGACCGCCTTTAAGATAACAAGAGCAGGTATGCTGGTCGCAAAGGAGGCTTCAAAGAGACTGAGCGTTCCCTTTGGAATTGTTGACCTTTCTCTTGCACCGACACCGGCTATAGGCGATTCCGTTGCCCATATCCTTGAGGAAATGGGACTTGAACAGTGCGGCGCACACGGTACTACCGCTTGTCTTGCCCTTCTCAATGATGCGGTAAAGAAGGGCGGAGTTATGGCGTCATCTCATGTCGGAGGTCTTTCGGGCGCATTTATTCCCGTAACAGAGGATGCCGGCATGATAGATGCCGCAAGAAACAAAACACTTACACTGACAAAGCTTGAGGCTATGACAGCAGTATGCTCTGTTGGTCTGGATATGATAGCTATTCCCGGCGATACTCCCGCTGATGTTATTTCGGGTATTATTGCTGATGAGGCTGCTATCGGTATGGTAAATTCAAAAACTACGGCTGTCAGACTTATTCCCGCTATCGGCAGATCTGCGGGAGAGGAGCTGAATTTCGGCGGTCTGCTCGGTTCCGGACCGATAATGGATGTAAATCCGAAATCTCCGTCAAGATTCATTTCCCGCGGAGGAAGAATACCTGCGCCGATGCAGAGCCTCAAGAACTGATTTTTATGCTTTGGAGGTGAACAGGTATGGAGGATATGATATCCAAGATCATTGATATGGATAAAAAAGCCCGCGATATGACAAATGCTGCAAGACAGAGCAAGCTTGATCATGAGAAGGAAATTATCCGTACCAAAGAAAAAATCAAAAATGATTATCTTGAACGCGCTAATGAGCGTATCAGGATAAATACTCAGGCATTACAGAAAAAAGCTGACGAGAAGCTTGCGGTTATCGAAAAGAAAAATGAGGAGATAATCAGAAAAATGAATGAAGCCTTCGATGCAAATAAGGCAAAGTGGGTGGATGAGATCGTCAGCAGAACTATAGGCTGAGCTGCAAAAAAATAAGCTTCGCATTATCCGATGCGGGGCCGCCTGTAAAAGAGGTGATAATCTATGTCATCAACAATGGCATCAAACGCGATACTTGCAAAGGCAAGGGCAATGTATGGAAAAAGCCTCTCCGAAACGGATTATAAGCAGCTTATCGACTGCAGGAATGTTCCGGAGGTCGCGGCTTATCTGAAGACACGCACCTGCTACAGCTCCGTATTGACCGGACTGAATGAAAGTGAGGTGCACAGAGGTCAGCTTGAGCCGATGCTGCGGCAGGATATTTATTTTGATGTATTTGCCCTGTCACGCTATGCAAAGGATAAAAGCCTTGTTTTCATTGACTTTATCATATCTGAAATGGAGATAGAGCAGATAATACGCTGCATTACCCTTCTGAATATCGGCAGACCGGATGAATATGTATATTCGATGCCGGTCTCACTCGGAAAATATGCGAAGATAAGTCTTGATAAGCTTACTGCTGTCAGGAGCTATGACGATCTTTTTTCGGCTCTCTCCGGATCAAAATATATTCCCCTGCTGAAAAAATACAAACCGAAGGAAAATGAAAAGGTGAATATAGCCCTTCTTGAAGCAGAGCTTAATAACCTTAACTACGGTATAGTTATGGCAGCGGTCGAGGCTTACGGAAAAGGAAGGGACCGTGATGAGCTGAAAGAGGTCATTTCCGCTATGCTGGATTTCAGAAATATTTCCAGAATAATAAGACTGAAAAGATATTTCAGATATACTGCCGAAATGATAAATCCTCTTCTCATTCCCTACGGAAAGCTTTCACAGAAAACAGTGGATGCCCTGTGCAGCGCGGAAAGCGCCAAGGAGGTATTTGAGCTTGCCCGTTCAACATATCTGGGAAGGCTTATGGCAAAGCTTCAGTATAACGATACCACACAGATGGCAAACGTCATGCTGAGCGAATATTGCAAGCATCATCTGAGGCTCTCTCCTAATCCTACCATTGTTATGATTTCCTATGTGTATCTTAAGGAAATAGAGATAAGCAATATTATAAATATTATTGAATCGACACGTTACGGCTTGTCGGCTGACGAGAAGGAAAAAATGCTCGTCAGATAGGAGGTGACAGACTATGTCTGTAAAAGCAGTTAAAGCGATCAGTATTATCGGTATGATGACTGAGCTGGATGAGGTGATCCAATTCTGCGGAGCATCGGAGGTCTTTCATCCCGATGATGCGATGTCATTTTATTCCAATACCCAGAGCTTTATCCCGCTGAATGACAAGAATCCTTATTCTGCCCCGCTCCAGAGTCTCAGAAGCGCTGCGGATATGGCGGGACTTGAACTTAAATATACCGAGCTTAAGGATTTTAAGGAAAGTCCTTCGGAGGTACTTAATTATACTGAGGAGCTGGTTGCAAGACTGGAAAAAATGGTCAATGACAGACTGCATTGTAAGCAGGAGGTCGATGCCTGTATCAGAAAAATAGAACAGGTAGGGCATTTTGTGGGAAATAATCTCGATTTTACAGAGATAAGCAAATGTAAATACATCGCCCCTGCCTTCGGACGCATACCAAAGGAAAGCCTTGAGAAGATATCCCGTATAGATAATCCCTATGTGCTTTTCTTCCCCTGTACCAATGACGAAACACATTGCTGGGGCGCGTACTTTGCTCCTATCGAGCAGCGTACCGAAATAGACAGAATATTTTCCTCACTGTATTTTGAAAAGCTTGATATCCCCGAAATAAAGGGAACTCCCGAAGGCTGTCTCACCGAGCTTCAGAAGGAGCTTGAGGAACTGAAAAAGCACCAGAAGGAGCTTGAAGCGGATATAGCCGAATTTCTTGAGGATGAAGAAGAAAAATGCATGAGGTATTATACCAAGCTTGAGGAGCTGAACAGCTTCCACGGTATAAGAAGATATGTATATAAGTATCATAAGAACTTTATCCTTGTGGGCTGGATACCCGCGGATAAGGAAAAGAGCTTTACAAAGGGGCTTGACGGAATAGAAAGCATTGAATATTCCCTCAGCGACGGCAAGGAGGAACTGAAAAACTCTCCTCCCGTCATACTTAAAAATCCGCCCTTCTTTAAGCTTTACGAATTCTTTGTAAAAATGTACGGTCTGCCGAGTTATAACGAGGTCGATCCGACGCCTCTCGTTGCTCTTACATATACCTTGTTCTTCGGAATAATGTTCGGAGATATGGGACAGGGCTTTGTCGTTGCCCTGGTCGGCTTTCTGATGTGGAAGCTTAAGGGAATGGAGATCGGAAAGATACTTGTGCCATGCGGAATTTCGGGTATGGTATTCGGCTTCATTTACGGCTCGGTATTCGGCTTTGAACACGCGCTCAACCCCGTATATAAGGCTCTGTTCGGCATAGACGGAAAGCTTGTCGAGGTAATGGAGTCCAATACAATAAATATGATAATCTACGGCTCAGTCGGAATAGGATTTGTTACCATAGTGATATCAATGCTTGTGAACATATTCTCTTCTCTGAGGCGCAAGGATATGGAAAGCGCATTCTTCGGAGCGAACGGTCTTGCGGGACTGATATTTTATGTATCCCTGGTAGCAGGACTTGTATGCACTATGTTCCTCGGCATAGAACTTATGACACCTGTTTATATCATTTGTCTTATAGCTCTGCCTCTGGTACTCATGTTTATGAGAGAGCCTCTCGGAAAACTGAGCGAGGGCAAAAAGAAATGGCAGCCTGAAAGCTGGGGAGAATATTTCATGCAGAGCTTCTTCGAGCTTTTTGAAATGTGTCTCAGCTATGTTACGAATACAATGTCATTCCTGAGAGTAGGAGCTTATATACTTGTTCATGCGGGTATGATGCTTGTAGTATTCACCCTGGCAGAAATGGTCGGCGGTGTTGTGGGATATACTATGGTCGTCATTATCGGAAACGGGATCGTAATGGCTCTTGAAGCCCTTCTTGTTGCGATACAGGTTCTCCGTCTTGATTACTATGAGATATTCAGCCGTTTCTATATCGGCGAAGGAAGAGAATTCTCCCCTGTTGCCGCAAGACATCAGAGAGAGGAATAAAAGCTGATAAATATTATTTGCTTTAAAAAATTTATTAAAGAAAGAGGAATCTATCATGTTGGAATATGTATTACTTATGTTGCCCGTTGCATTTCTTGTTTTTTCTGTATACTACGCTTATAAGAGCGTTGCTCTCGGTAAGAAAACACGCAAGACTGCTGTTATCAGACAGATCGCATCCTTCGCTGTTGTAGGAACAGTTTGTCTTATCACCTCAATGGTTGCTATGGCTGCTCCTGAGGCTGCTGCTGATGCTGCCGCTGCTGCAGCACCCGATATCAACAAGGGTATTTCAATGGTAGCTGCTGCTCTTGCAACAGGTATTTCAGGTATCGGCGGCGGTATTGCCGTCGGCGGAGCTGCACCTGCTGCTATCGGCGCAACAAGTGAGGATCCCAAGGCATTCGGTAAGGCTCTTATCTTCGTTGCACTCGGCGAAGGCGTTGCACTTTACGGACTTCTTGTTTCTATCCTTATCATCAGCAATGCAGGCTGATAATTACCGTTTTGGCAAAGGAAGGCGAGGCAGATGAAATTTTATCTGATAAGCGATAATGTTGATACCATGATGGGAATGCATCTTGCAGGTATCAGCGGAGTGGTAGTCCATGAGGAAAAGGAAGTAAAAGAGGCTCTTGAAAAAGCTATGGGAATGGAGGATGTTGCGGTCATCCTGATGACTGAAAGACTGGTTCAGCTTTGTCCCGAGCTGGTCTATGACCTGAAGCTGAACCGCAAGCAGCCCCTTATTGTAGAGATCCCCGACAGACACGGAAGCGGACGCGCAAAGGATTCGATCACCCGTTATGTCAGGGAAGCGATCGGCGTTAAGATATAAACGCCTGCGGAGGTGAAAATATGCCTGATACAGTCAGCAAAACCGACAACTTTTTAAAGGCAATAGAAAAATATGCCGAGCAGCAGAGAACTCAGATAGAATCCGAGGCTGAGGATTTTAAGCAGAAGGAGCTTGACAAGGCTGAGGAGGAAGGGCTCAGGGAGGCATACGGTCTGATACAGAAGAAAATGACCGATATCAAGATAAATATTGCAGGTGATCTTTCGAGGGCGGAAAATGCCAGCAGAAAAAAGACCTTTACGCGCCGTAAGGAAATAGAGGATTCAGTTTTTGAGGAAGCTGAAAGGAAGCTCAGAAAATATACCGAAACGGAAAAATATCTTGAGAGGCTCTCTAAAAGCGCAAAGGAGATAGCATCTGTGCTTACGGCAAAGGATACAGTGCTTTATGTCAGAGCTCAGGATATGAAATATGCCGGCAAAATAAAGGCAGCCTTCGGAAGAGACTGTCAGATCGAGGCCTCCGATGAAATAAGCATCGGCGGCGTTATCGGCGTCAGCAAAAGCATGGGGCTTCTGGCTGATGAGACACTTGACAGCGGACTTTTACAGCAGCATGACTGGTTCTGTGAAAATTCCGGTCTGAAGGTCACCGAATAATATAAGGATTGGATGAGTTTTATGGAAAAAAATGACGTTATATACGGCATCAACGGACCTGTTGTTACCGTCAGAAATACAAGAAGCT
>CACXDV010000113.1 GCA_902766585.1 uncultured Ruminococcus sp. | reverse complement strand
GAATCTATACCATCCGATTACAAGCTTGCATTTGAAAAGGCTGCAGCTTCTTATTCGGGAGATGAGCTTGTTCCTCTTGCTTGTTATAGTATGCAGACTGTTGCCGGCTATAATTTTGATTATATCTGCCGACAGAACGGTCAATTAAAAAATGTTACTGTTTATCAGGATCCGCAGGATAATTGCACGATCAGTAGTGTAAGAGATTTTGATCTGAATGATTATGCTGAAAATCATACTGTAGTATTGCCTGAGGAACCGAATCCGGGAGGAGCTGCTGTAGTCCAGGGCTCGCGCTGTACTCTTCCTGAAGAGGTTGAGAAGCCGTTTAATAAAATATATGAAGGTTTAAGTGGTTCAAGCTGTGTTCCTCTTGCATATCTGGGCAAACAAACTACTACTAACGGAACGGATTATGCATTGCTTTGTCTTTGCAGCGTAGTAGTTCCCGATCCCGATTATTATATAAATGTTATTATGATCCATGAGGATACAAATGGATCAGCATATGTAAAATCCTCATATTCTCTTCTCGGAACCAGAACATATTACCCTGTTTATAATGGCGAGCTGACTTATGATTTCAGCGGAAATTCATCTTCCGAAGCTGGCTATGCAGAAGGAACTATCTCACTGCATGCATCCAAGAGCGGAACCTATAAGATTTACTGGGCAGATGATGGAAAAGCGCTTGATGGCTATTATCCTATCGCTGAATTAAAAATGAGCTCCGGTGAAACCAAAACAGTTAAAATGGGCTACCATACTGTTATACCCGCAAATGCAACAAAAATAATCGCAACAACAGATTCACTGTATACGGAAGAGGCATATTCCGTATTCAATATTCCAATGAATAAGCGTTTAAGCTATGACAGCGGAAAGTATCTTTATTCCTTCAGCACATATTCTGATATTCATATCGACAAGGGCAGTCTTTGGTATGTAAATGCTGAAACGAACTTTAAGCAGGCTCTGAATTACAGCAATAAAATGGGTACGGATTATATCGTTGTTTCAGGCGACTGTGTTACAAATGATTCAGGTCCGGACAAGGAATGGGATGCATATGCAAAGGTTCTCAGCAAAAGTTCATATGTAAATCCTGTCTGGGAATCAGACGGAAACCATGATATGCGCCAGGGCGTAGAATCCGGTCTGAAATCCTTTATCAAGGGTTCGGGAACTGACGGTTCCAATAGCAATAAGCCTTACTTCTACATGGAAGAAAAGAAAACCGGTGATATCTTTATCTTTATGGCTCTTGAACTTGATAAGTCACCATACAGCCATGATGAGTTTTCAGACGAGCAGATCTCATGGGTAACAAATCTTATCGAAAAATATAAAAGCACAAGAAATATTTTCTTGATTCAGCACTCGCCGATAAAGGGCTTTGGCGCAGGTGACAGAATGAGCAAGCCGTATTATGGCGGAATGTTGAATCAGAATTATTCATCAACCAAAAAATTCAAGGAAATTTTAACAAAATATCCTAATATTGTATTCCTTTCAGGTCATACGCATGAAGACTTTGTAATGGATTATAACTATTCTGATGAAAACGGAACAGCAGCATATATGATCCATACGCCTTCGCTTGCAGGTTCAACGATGCCTAATTCCTCTGATACCGGACTTGAAAGAAACGGCGGTAAGGGATTTAATTCACAGGGCTATTATGTTGAAGTATATGAGAACAGAATAGTATTCTATGGCGCAAATATTACTAAAGAAAAGATATATCCTCTCTACAGCTATGTAATGGAGGGTTACAGAACAGATGCAAGCCCCGTACTCAAACCTGTTGAAGATGTTGTTATGACAGGCACAATGACAGATCCTGTTGAGGAATTGTCAAAGGTATATTATATTCTTACAAATAAATACAAATATGCATCATATGACAGTTATCAGGCACTTAAAAAGTATTATTACCGTTACAGCGAATCTGCTTCTGTTGATACGGCAGTAATTGAGCATTTTGAGAAGCTGATCGAGGATCTTTCAAAATATACTGGAGATGTATCATATCACTCTGTAAACGGTACATATTATTTTGTAAATAATAAGAAATGGGATAAGGTATATGCTTATGCATGGACCGGATCTTCATCAAATGCCACATGGCCGGGTACAAAGCTTGAAAAGGTAGGAGCTAATTCCTACAATGAAGATGTTTATGCAGTTCAGTTTAAAGACGGCAGTGAATATCAGAATATTATTTTCAATGCAGGCAGCAATTCCAAACAAACGGTCGATATTTCACTTTCTAAATATCAGTTCAATGGATTCTATATCAGCGGAACCGATAACGGCAAATTTACAGTAAAGAATTTCGATTATGATCCAAATGGCAAGGATACTATTGCACTTCTTTATTATGTATCAAACGAGCATGGCTGGGCAAATGTTGATACCTTCCTCAAATGCGGAAGCGATGGTATATACAGAGGAAGCTATGAGGCATATAACAATGTATCCTTTAGCTGCAGTTTGTATAACCAGACAACGGATAAGTATTTGTCATTGTCTGAAAGCAATAAGTTTGCATATGCTGACGGATTGAAGAAGACAATTACCCTTGAAAGCATGAGTTCAAGAGGAAAGAGCATAACCGTTCAGGAAATGTCTGAGGGCGATAAGCTTGAATTTGCATATGATCCTTCTACTAAGAAGATCACTGTTACTTGTGCGGAAAAGCCTGCTCCTGTCAATAATACTTCTACAATAAACACACAGACAATAAAAGCAGGAGAATCAGCAGTAGTAAGCTGTTCTGCAAACGGCGGTTCAGGTTCTTTCACTTATAAAGTTAGCTATAGTGATGAGGATGCTGAGGTATGGACACCTGTTAATGTTGATGCAGCTACAAATCAGGCAGTTGTTGCTCCGACAGAACCCGGAAAGTATATCATCAGTGTTGTAGCTGCTGACAGCAATAATACGATCAGTTCTGTAAGTATGGATCTTACAGTGACCGAAAATCAGGTTCAGGAAAAACTCATTAATATTTCTTATCCGTCCACACATGAATTTAATATCGGCGAAACCATTACCCTTTACGGATTGGCAGTAGGAGGCTCGGCACCGTATAAATATGCTTTTATGCACAGAGCTTCAGGTTCAAGCACATGGAAGGTAATAGGTACAAAATTCGGTGATGCGGATACAGCTAAGTTTAAGCCGTCAAAGACAGGTAGATATGAGCTTCTTATAAGCGTTAAGGATAGCAGCGGAACAACGGTTTCATCTAAGCTTTATGTAGATGCTATTGATCCGACAGAGCTTGAAAATACATCAAGTATAAACAATATTTATGCAAGCTGTGGTACTAAAATAGTATTGTCCGGCTGTGGTTATTTAGGAAAAGCTCCTTACAGCTATACCTATCAGTATATGAAGCCTAACAAAAACACCTGGTATACGATTGGTGAGAAAAATGGTACAGCAGAAACCGCAAGCTTTAATACAAAATTAAGCGGTACATACAAGGCTCGTGTTATAGTTAAGGATGCGAACGGTACTGTTAAGACAAAATCATTTAATATAAATGTTACCGGCACACTCCTTAAAAATGAATCGGTAATAAGTGCATGGGGAATTCCTGTAAATGGAAATGTTGTTGTAACCGCAAAGACAAGCGGAGGCACAGAACCCTTCTTCTATACATATGAGCGTAAAAAAGTCGGTGATTCCAAATGGACACTTATCGGAACTCGTAATTCATCAAAGACAAGTATTACATATTCTCCTAAAGCAGCAGGAGATTATCAGATAAGAGTACTTATTAAGGATATCTCAGGATATGTTGCTTCAAAGACCTTCACAATAAAGGTAGCCGATGAATAATTTTTCAGTTGTCGTACAGCGTATGAAAATATGCTGTACGGCAGCTTTTTTTATTATTGGGTTGACATGATAACAGGTTATTTGTAAAATAATAAGAGAATATTATTTCGGAGGTTACCTGTATGAGAATTTGGTTTAATCATTGGTTCAGCACAGCTTATCATCTTATTGAGCTTATGAGAGAGGATATCAGTGAAGATCTGAGTATTGTAGGCACAAGCAAAAGCATAAATTCGGTATTTCTGTTAAATACTGATGAAAAATATATAGAGCCTGTTGTTGATGCGGAAAAGTATATTGAATTCTGTATTGATTTTTGTAAAGAAAAAGCAATAGATGTTTTTGTTCCAAGAACTCATCTTACAGATATCGTTAACTGTCAGGAGCGTTTTGATGATGCTGGAGTGAAGCTTTTTGCCAACAGAAATAAAAAGCTCATGCAAATTGTTGACGATAAGATAAAGACCTATGATTTTTTCAGGGATAATCAAATTGATTGTATTCCGGAGGTAAGAACAGCCCATAGTGTAGACGAATTTATAAAGTTTTATGATGAACTCAAAACGGATGATATCAGATTATGCTATAAGCTTGTTGTTGATGAGGGTGCAAGGTCATTCCGCGTAATAGATGACAGGGTTGAGACATCCAGGGGACTGTATGAAGCTCCCGGAATGAAGGTAAGCTATAAGACTGCAATAAAGATACTTGAAAGCTGCGATTTTTCCATACCTATTCTCATAATGCCGTATCTCAGCGGTGTTGAGATTAGCGCGGATTGCCTAAAAACAAAAACGGGAAATATTATTATTCCAAGGTATAAAATCGGAGGACGTTATTCTGAGATCAGATTTGATAGGAATGTTATGGATGAATGTGAGAAAATTATGGGACTATTGGATTTTGATATGCCCATGAATATCCAGTTTCGTATGCAGGGAGAAAGCTTAAAGCTTCTGGAAATAAATCCGAGAATGTCAGGAGGTCTGATGTATTCAGTTAAGGCTTCCGGTATAAACATACCTTCCATAGCGCTTCGTCAATTGTTCGGTGAAAAACCGTCCTGGAAATATCCTGACTTTGACAGAAAAACCGTTTCATTTATAGAAGAGCCTTTATGCATTAGTTGAAATTATCGGAGATTTGAATGATGAAAAAGAAAAGCCCAATAAAAATCATTATTATTATAGTACTTGTTTGCATTGTTATAGGCATTGCCGGATTTATATGGTATAAAAACGGAACACGCCGTGCTATAAAAGGACTTGATGATCCTATACAGGAGCCGGCAGAGGGAAGTGTAATACTCGAAGCAGGCGGATATAACTTTGTGACTACGTTTTTATACAACTATGATATAGATGCTCTTGTTGTTCATACAAAGGATTATTATGGAAATTCTGTTGAGGATCAGCTTTCACACAAAGATCTTGCGCTTGCATGGGGCGCTGTAGCGGAGTATAACGAATTTATTGATTTTCATTGGCATCAGGAGGGCAGATTCTACAGTTACAAGGTGGATACAAGAAAAGAGCTTGATAATGTCGGAGGGATTAAGGGGATATCCCAACATTCATCAAATAATCATATCATTTCAGCTGATGGAGGAGTAGAAAGCCAGATACGCGCTATCAGAAGAGGTGACCATGTTCGTCTTAAAGGATATCTTGTAAATCTTGATGGAATAGCGAGCGGAGGAAAATCGTATCATTGGCATACAAGTACAACAAGAAACGATACAGGAAATCATTCATGTGAGGTTTTCTATGTTACAGAGGTCACATGGCTTGATTAAGTACTAATTCACTATACGCAGGTCAAATTCTTGTACCTGCGTATTTTTCTTTCAAGAAATCTGTTATTTATGTTGAATAACATCATTTTTTATGATATAATAATAAAAAATTATCAGATACGGAGGTTTTTTTATGCCAAATTGGTTAAAAGACGCGGTTTTCTATGAAATTTATCCTCAGACCTATTGTGATTCTAACGGAGACGGAATAGGTGATATCAAAGGAATTGAATCAAAGCTTGATTATGTAAAAAGCATTGGATGTAATGCTATATGGCTCAATCCTGTTTTTGATTCTCCTTTTATGGACGCAGGGTATGATGTTCGTGACTATTATAAGGTAGCGGAAAGATATGGAACAAATGACGATCTTAAGCATTTGTTTGAAACAGCTCATCAGAAAGGAATCAAGATACTTCTTGATCTTGTTCCCGGACATACATCAGATACAAATGAATGGTTCGTAAAAAGCCAGAAGCCTGAAAAAAATGAATTCAGCGGCCGTTATGTCTGGACAAACAGCGTATGGGATGCGCCTCCTCAGTATCGCATGATGTGCGGTATAGCTGAAAGAGACGGAAATTATATGGTGAATTTTTTCAGCTCACAACCGGCGCTTAACTACGGATTCAATAAGATCACTCATCCGGAATGGCAGAAATCTCCGTCAGATCCCGATTGTGTTGCTACTGTAGAGGCTATTAAGGATATAATGAGATTCTGGCTTAATATGGGCTGTGATGGTTTCCGTGTGGATATGGCTGATTCACTTGTAAAAAATGAGGATGGAGAAAAGCCTGAGACCTGCAAGATATGGAAGAATATCAGAGGAATGCTTGATAAGGAATATCCCGAAGCTGCGATCGTTTCAGAATGGTGTAATCCGAAGGTCGCAATAGGAGCCGGCTTCCATTGTGATTTCTATCTTGACCATGACACAAACGGCTATCGTCATCTTTTCCGCCACAAGGATAATAAGACGGGAGAATGTAAAGCTGTTTTCGGCAAAAACGGCAAGGGTGATATTACTGCATTTATTGACGAATATCTTGATGATCTTGACGGCACAGCAGGAAAAGGTTATATCAGCCTTATCACCTGTAATCATGATACTCCCAGAATGACGAAGATGTTCACTCCTGAAGAAGCAAGGCTTGCTTATTCATTTATATTTATGATGCCGGGTGTTCCTTTCTTATACTATGGAGATGAAATTGGAATGCGTTTCATGGACGGTCTTGTAAGTAAAGAGGGAGGCTTCTCAAGAACAGGCACAAGAACTCCTATGCAGTGGGATAGTACTCAGAACTGCGGCTTTTCTTCTGCTGCTCCTGATGAGCTGTATCTGCCTGTAGATACTTCACCGGATGCTCCGACTGTAGAGAATGCTGAAAATGATAATAATTCTATTCTCAATACACTTCGTAAGGTTATTGCACTTCGCCATGAAAATGAAGATTTGCAGGCAGACGGAGGATTTGAGGTAATTTACGCTGTAAAGAACAGATATCCCTTTATTTTCCGACGCGGACAGTTTATTATAGCTGTCAATCCGACAGAAAGAACCGAAAAGGCTCCATTTGCGTTCAGCGGAAGCACTGTATTTGAAATCGGCGGACACGAAGCTGATAACGGATATATTGTTATGAAGCCTCAGACACTTTTACTTATGAAGCTTTGATCAAACTATAACTTTATCCCGTCGGTTGCTCCGGCGGGATATTTTTCAATTTAATTTTGCTTTCACTATTGATTTTAATACTTTTGTATGCTAAAATTTTATTGTATTAAATTATGAAAACGGGAGGCAAAACATGAACCCGAAAATTAAAAATTCAAATACAGATACCCTGTTTAAGGCTATTCTCTCACTACAGAGTATTGAAGAGTGTTATAGTTTTTTTGATGATCTTTGTACTGTTCCCGAAATAAAGGCAATGGCTCAGAGATATGTTGTAGCAAAAATGCTCAGTGAAGGTGAGATATATAATGAGATTGTCAAGGAAACAGGAGCAAGCACAGCTACTATCAGCCGTGTAAACCGCGCGCTGAATTACGGCAGTGACGGCTATACATTGACCTTTGACCGAATAAAAGATGATGAAGCATGAGCTATTCTTATTTTGCAAAATATTATGATGTGCTAACAGAGAATGTTGATTATCATGAACGGGCATTATATCTTTACGAGCTTTGCAGATTTCACGAACACGAGTGTGGTGTTACGCTTGATTTAGCTTGCGGAACAGGCTCATTGACGATTGAGCTTAAAAAGCTTGGGATAGATATTTTTGGCGTTGATATGTCATCAGATATGCTTTCCGAAGCGCAGATGAAGGCATATGAAAATGATATGAATATTCTTTTTTTATGTCAGAGGATGCAGGAGCTGGAGTTATACGGACAGATAGATACCTGCTTCTGTACGCTTGATAGTATAAATCATATTACTTCAAAAAAAGAACTGATAAAATGCTTTAAAGCTGTTTCAAAATATCTGTCGGATGATGGATTATTTGTATTTGATGTAAATACGATTTTCAAGCATAAAGAGATACTTGGAGACAATTGCTATATTTATGATACAGAAGAAGTCTTCTGTGCATGGCAGAATAATTATCAGGCAAGGAATAATAAGGTTATTATAACCCTTGATTTTTTTGAGCCGGATGAAAACGGATCATATATACGAACATCGGAACAATTTTCAGAAAGAGCATACAGCCATGATGAAATGAATGAAATGCTCTCTCTTGCCGGTCTTGAAACAAAATGCATATATAAAGATCTCAGCTTTGATCCGCCGACTGATAATACTCAAAGAGAAATATTTGTAATAAGGAAGAAGAAAAATGGGAAATGACAGAATAATAAGATGCATAACCTCAGACGGAGCAGTTGTTATCTCTGCTGCCGAAACAACAGAAATAGTACAGCGCGCATACCAGATACACAGAACATCTCCTGTTGCCACAGCAGCGCTTGGAAGACTTCTGACAGCTTGTTCTATCATGGGAGCGCAGCTAAAGGAATCTAAAGCTTCGATCACGCTGAGAGTAAATGGCGAAGACGGTACTACCGGTGCAATTATTGCTGTGAGCGACAGTTCCGGTAATGTAAGGGGATATGTTCAGAATCCGGACTGTCCGACGGAATACTATAATGACCATAAACTGAATGTGGGCAAAGCTGTAGGAAGAAACGGTGTTCTTAATGTCATGAAGGATTTTGGCACCGGTGAACCGTATATTGGAATGGTGCCTCTTGTTTCAGGTGAGATCGCAGAGGATATTACAAGCTATTTTGCAACAAGTGAACAAATACCTACAGTTTGTGCTCTGGGTGTTCTTTTGCACAAGGAAACCCATGAGGTGCTTGTATCGGGAGGATTTTTGCTTCAGCTTTTGCCGGGCGCTTATTCTGCAACTATTGATAAAATTGAAGAAAATATTTCAAAGCTTGAACCTGTCACTACAATGCTTGCAAAGGGTATGAGCATTAAGGAAATATGTGATAAAGCACTGGAAGGCTTTGAGGTTGAGGTCCTTGATGAAATGCCTGTATCATATAAATGCGCCTGCAGCCGTGAAAAGGTAGAAAGAGCATTTATGCTGATGAGCAATGATGATATACGAGCTTCAGCAGAGGAAAAAGGTCATGCGGAAGCGAGCTGCCATTTTTGCAATAAAATTTACAGGTTCAGCAAAGAGGAACTTGAAGCTCTTATTGAAGAAAAGCATAAAAGTAAATCCGAATGATAATAAGGTTGTCTCATATTCATTATGAGATGACCTTTTTCAGTATTTTGCATATTTCATCTGTCCCTATAAGTTTTTGTCCGTATCGGCAAGCATATGGAGTAATTTTCTTTAGTTCTTTTATATTACACAGTGAAAACAGCGCTCCCGCAAAATATGATTCGTCAATGCTGTCAGGAATTTTGCAGATGATTTCAGACGGGATATAAAGCTTATAATCATAAAAAATATTTCCTTTGCAGGCAGCCAAAGGCTTTTGCACAGTGAATATCAATTCATTATTTCCGGCATTGATCTCTTTATCTATCGGAACAGTTGCTATCAGAATATCTGTCGGCAAAAGCTGTTCAATATCGTTTTTAACAATTATTGATGCGCCTGTTTCACTCATTATTCTTTCTGCTTCATTTTCATAAAATCTTGGCATATTGCTGATTACAGTTAAAACTGTGACATATTTCAGCAGTTCGGGAATAAATGAAGGATATTCAGCAAAAGGATCATAGAATGTAATTTTCAGATCAGTTTGTCCGGTTCTTTTCAGCAGAGCAATCACCATGTTTTTCATCATTATAGTCTGAAATTCCGTATCTGAAAATCTTTTAAACGGGATATTATCAGGCAATATGTTTTCATTGCAAAGAACCGTTTTGGGCTTGCCTATACAGCTTTTGTATATTTTGTCAAATCTTATTTTTCCTTTTCTTCGGGTATAGTTGATCGTAAAAATATTAGCCATTTTTCCTGAACAAAATGACGTATCAATAGAATATGGCACCATAAATGATTTGATTTTTTCAATCATACCGCTTGGCAAGCTTTCTTGGATATTCAATACTGTTATCATTTGATCACCTTTTATGATTTTTTATAATTTATATGATGATCAAAAATATTTTATGTTTTTTTATTTTTATTGTAACCCTTAAGCAGTTCATGGATTATATAGTTAAAGGAGGCGTTCAATATGAAAAAAAATAAAATACTATGCGCTATCTTATCAATGACAATCTTAGCATGTGCAGCAGGCTGCAGCGGAGTTTCAACAAATACCGCAGCTGAAAAAAAGGATTCTGCAGTAGCATCCGGCTCAGACAAAACAAAGAACGGAGCGGAATCCGGTTCAGACAAAACAGCAGATGAAGGTGCAGCCAAAGATATTGCTGCCGAGGACAGAATTGCAGCTTCTGATAGGGTAGAAATAAAAGGCGATGTCAAATCAGACAGAAAATACTCTCTTGATGCTGAAATGAATGCAAAAGAGGATATCGCCATGCCTGATACAGCACCGGCAGAAGCAGCAGAGGAAACATTTACAGCAGAAATACCTGAAATGCCTGTGACCGAGCCGTCAACCACTACTCAGGAAATTCCGGAAGCAGGTCAGCTTACGGCAGGCGAATGGAATGACAACGAAAACTGGGGCTTCTTCAAGAATCTTGTAAACTCAGGCAAGATCGAATTTCCGAGTTATGGATTAGATCCGAGAAACAGAATAAAGGTAGATGTAAAGAATGACAGCAACGCTCCTGTTGTCAACGCTAAAGTACGATTACTTGATGCGAAGGATAACAGTGTGCTCTGGTCATCCGTTACTGATAAAACAGGTACCGCATACTTATTTACAGACGGAACGGCAGGTTCTGTTATTGTTGAAGCTGAAAGCGGCGGAATAAAGAATAATTCAGAAGGAATAATTTTTGATTCAGAAGGCAGCAATACTCAGGGAAGCAGTAAAAAAGAGGATGATTATGAAGTATCTCTTAAGCAGGCGGATAATGGTGTCAGCTATAAGAAAACCGATATTATGTTTATAATGGATGCGACTGGCTCTATGATGGATGAAATGCTGTTCCTGCAAAGTGAATTTTCAGCCATTACTAAAGATATCGGTACTCAGGATGTCAGATATTCAGTTAATTTCTATCGTGATGAGGGAGACGATTACGTTACCAAATGCAACGATTTTACAAATGATATTTCGACACTTCAAAAGCTGCTCAATGCAGAACGTGCAGACGGCGGCGGAGATCTTCCCGAAGCAGTAGATAAGATTCTTGATGAAACTATCAATAAAAGCAGCTGGGCAGATGGCAGCGTAAAGCTTGCATTCCTTATTTTTGATGCTCCTCCGCATGACGGAACTGATGCTAAAATTCTTGATACGATCAAAAAAGCGTCTGAAAAGGGTATACATATTATTCCGGTGGTATCATCAAACAGTGACCGAAATACTGAACTTTTCGGAAGGGCATTATCAATAACCACAGGTTCGACATATGTATTTCTTACTGATGATTCAGGAATTGGTGATTCTCACCTTGAGCCTATCATAGGAAGCTATGATGTTGAAAAGCTTTATGACATTATTATCAGAATCATAAAGGATTATCAGCAGTGATGAAACAATATAATAATAGAAAAAACAAGCTCCGATTTATTTCGGGGCTTGTTTTTGTTTACTGTTTTTTGATTATTGTTTCAATCTCAGCTTCTTCTGAAAATCCTACAGATGCGCCATTGAATCTGATTTTAAGACCTGCAAATATAACAGCTCTTTTCAGCGCGTCTAACGCATTATGACCTTTTACGAAGAAATGCATAAATGCTGAGAACAGCGCATCTCCAGCGCCGACAGTATTGATGACCTTACCGCTGCTGTATGCCGGAATAACAGATATATTTCCGTTTTCAAGAAGCATTGAACCCTTTGGACCCATACCTATTACTATAATCCGGTTATGATATCTGTCATAAATCTGTTTAATAAAAATATCAGGTGGGCAGGGGAGACTTTCATCGCTTAAAAACAGAATATCCGCATTTTCCATGAAGTCGCGGTTATATTCATCTTCAATATTGCTCAATACATGAACATCTGTGGCTGTAAGGACACTATTTTTGTGTGCAAATTTTATCAGTTCCCTGTTGAAATTTATGTTGCACAGAATAGCCGCATCAGCAGATCTGAGCTTATCCATTACCTTTTCCGGAGAAATATAATGCTCCTGTATATCCTTGAGATCACAGTAAACCTGTCTTTTACCGTCTGATGCGTACAGAATAACAGATGTAGGAGTATTGTTCAGTTCTGCTGAAATTAAATCAGTTTTTATTCCGGATCTTTTCAGATCCTTTATTATTCTTTCTCCGTCATCATCATCACCAATAAGAGAAATGAGATCAACATTATCTCCGAGTACAGTTAATGCCTTTGCGATATTGCACCCGACACCTGATACATTTGATGTGACACCGTTAAATGTAAATTTTATCGGACAGTAGCTTATAGGAAAGCTTTCAACCGGTGCAGTTGTTTCAATATTAAGTAAACCTGAAACTATTGCTTTCATATCATATCTCCGATCATTTATAGATTTGAAATAAATTCTTTTCCGATATCGGTTATTCCTGTTGCATTGAATTCAAGAAGCTCACTGCAGCCAAAACGTGAGGTCGCTTTAACAAGACCGTTTCTTCGCAGCAGTTCAAGAGCCTTTCCTATTTCACTTACAGAGTATTTCTTGCATTTAGGAGCAGCCATAACATCGTTAAAGCTGATATTGCTTTTTGATTTAAGAGAATCGTTCAAAAAAAGTAAAATATTGATTACACACGGATCATGCAGCTGCATAATTATCGCCTCCTGAGTAAAATACCATAGCTTATAATATAATCATAAATCATTTTATTGAAATAGTCAATACTATACTGATACCATAAAAAACCGCTGCAAATGAATATCATTAAACAGCGGTTTTGCTAACTCAGTCAGCTTCGGATTCTTTTTATGATCTCACGCTTATAATTCAGAAATTGCTCGGTAAGGTTAAAATCCTTACTTCTTGGCTTTGGTTCATTTATAATTATTTCATCAGAGATCGTACCTGTTTTATTTCCTAAAAGGTATATTCTGTCTGAAAGCAGAATGGCTTCATCAACATCGTGAGTGATAAAAATTGTAGACAGTTTGATATTGCTCATTACATTTAGATACCATTCATGCATTTCACTTTTAGTAAGCGTATCAAGTGCACTGAACGGTTCATCCAACAAGGCGACCTCTGCAGAAAAAAGATATGTTCTCAGAAGCGCTGCCCGCTGCCTCATACCTCCGGATAATTCGGAAGGATATTTTTTCTGTGTTCCGTCTATCCCGAATTGTTCAAAGCATTCACCGGCAATACGGCGGGCTTCCTTTTTCTTTACACCTTTTATTATCAAAGGGAGAGCAACATTATCCAGAACTGTACGATACGGTAAAAGCATATCCTTTTGAAGCATATAACTGATTTTTCCCGTCTTACCTGTTATATCTTCTCCGTTCAGAAGAATTTTTCCTTCTTGAGGCTTATACAGTCCTGAAATAATATTGAATAACGTAGTTTTTCCGCCGCCGCTCACGCCGAGCAGACAAACAAGTTCTCCGTCATTAAGCTTAAGATTTATGTCTTTTAATACAGGGTTCACATTGTCATATGAAAATGTTACCCCTTTTACCTCCAGCGCAGCCATTACTCAGGGAGGTAGTCGTTGGTAAAGCCTGTATTTTCCGGAACCTTTTCAGTGAACAGATTATTGTCATTGATCCAGTTATAAAAAGCATTCCAACGAGCGGGATCCATATAACCCCAACGTGAAACATCTGATTTGTATTCTTTTGATAAGTACTTCTGGCTTTCTGTTACAAGCTTCTTATCAAGCTCCGGAGCATTTTTAATAAGAATATCAGCAGCCTCCTCAGGCTTGTCAATAGCAAATTCATAACCCTTCTTTAATGCAGAAAGGAAGCTTTTTGCAGTATCGGGATTATTCTTCATCCAATCAGAATTACCGATAACAACAGGTGTATAGTAGTCAAAAACGGGATCGATATCCTTAAATGAGAAATAATCTGTTTCCAGACCTGCAACCTGTGTTGCGACACCTGCCCAGCCATAGAAAATCCATATAGCATCAACAGAACCTGACTGTAATGCAGAAACCTCATCAGTAACAGTTGAGGGAATCAATTCTACCTTATTGAAATCGCCGCCGTCAGCTTCTACAACCTGTTTCAAGGTTGCTTTTTCGATGGGAAGATCCCATGTTGCATATTTCTTTTCTTCAAGCCCCTTGGGTTTATCCATTCCCTTGCCCTTCAGTGAAATAATTCCCGATGTGTTATGCTGTACCAATGCAGCAACTGCTTCGACAGGCATTTTGTTTTCACCTGCAACCGCGGGAAGCATTGAGTCCTGAAATGATACTCCGAACTGAGCGTTTCCTGAACCGACAAGCATTTCAGCTCCATCCTCAGGTGGCTGAACAATTTCGACTTCAATTCCTTCATCGTTGAAATAGCCCTTTTCCTGAGCAACATAAAGTCCGGTATGATTTGTATTCGGTGTCCAGTCGAGAACAAAAGTTACCTTGGACTTTTCAGCTGATTTTTCTGAGCTGCTTTCTGATTTGCTTTCAGAAGATTTATTGGAAGCACATCCTGCCGCAATACCGGCAATAAGCATTCCTGAAAGAATAACAGCCAGAACCTTTTTTATTTTTTTCATTTTAAAAACCCCTTGTATTTTTATTAGATTTGTCCCATGGCATACAAACACGCTGTAATACGGTAGTAAGCCATATCAGAAGCAAACTGATCACTGAAATAAGAATAATAACTGCAAACATTTTATCTGAGGCGAAGGATTTCCTTACACGAGTCATATAACAGCCGAGCCCCTGAGTACCGCCTATCCATTCTGCAACAACGGCACTTACAACTGCATATGAAACAGATATTCTCAGACTTGAAAAGAAGAATCCGAGTGAGTTCGGGAGCTTAACATATCTGAAAATCTGAATACGATTAGCGCCCATAGAACGCATCAGATTTACTGTATCTTTATCTACAGCAGAAAATCCCTCCAACAAGCTTATTGTGATAGGGAAAAAAACCACCAAAATGATCAGTATGATTTTAGGCAGCATCTGATAGCCGAGCCATATAACTAAAAGCGGCGCTATTGCTACTGTTGGGATCGTCTGGCTTATTACGATTAGGGGATATATCATTTTTTTTATTACAGAACAGGTATCCATAATAACTGCCATAATAAATCCGATAATTATACCCGAAAAAAGCCCGATAAATGTTTCTGTAAGAGTAACCTTAGCATGATCAGCCATCAACTGCCAGTCATCGGCAAAAGCGTTTATAACATCCATAGGAGACGGCAGCATATATTTAGGTACATTTCCCAGGCTGCAAACCGTCTGCCATACTGCAGCAAGCAAAACTAATGCTGCCGCCGGCGGTAAAATCTTATTGATGATGCTTTGTAACTTTTCTTTCAATTGTCAGAACATCCCCCTCCGGACGATAATCGACCTTGATATATGCAAGGACTGAGGGTGCGCCTGCGCGGATAGCTATATGCTGACATTCCTTTACAATATCCATCAGCTCGTCATAGTCGCCTTCAATAGCTGTTTCAAAAGGACCGACATAGCATTTAAGTCCGGTGCTTTTAATGTAAGCAATAACCTCGTCAACTATGCGGATAAGCTCCTCGTCATCCTTAGCAGCCGGTAAAGTCTGAATCGCAACACTTGCATTCATGATAAAAACCTCCTATAAAATAATTAAAGCACTGCGGATAAACGCAGTGCTCTTGCTACAAAAATATAATGAGCTTCCTACGTCGGTATTATCCGCATCAGGTAAAAGGGTTAAGGCAGTACAGCCTACTCTCAGCCGGTTTACACGGGCACCCCTGCTACATTGTTAGTTTACACCCTCCTAAAAAAAATGTCAAGTTATTATTTTACAAATAATACTATTTTCTTTGTATTAATATAGAATTTATTACGCAAAAATGATATAATCGTATCAGGATATACTATAAGGAGAAGAAAAATAATGAGCTATGCAGTATATAAAGAAGCTCCGCCTGTAATAAGAGATTTTCTTAATTACATAGGTAATATAAAGGGGCGGTCTGATAATACCGTTGACGAATATTATCGTGATCTGAGGACATTTTTCAGATTTCTGATAAAAGACAGGGGACTTATAAAGGAAGATATTGAAATTGATAAAATTGATATTTCATCTGTAAATCTTGAAATGGTAAAATCAGTTACTTTTTCAGAGATCATACTTTTTCTGAATTATTGTAAGGATGAAAGAGATAACAACGCAGCTACCAGATCAAGAAAAATATCAAGTCTCAGAGATTTTTTTAATTATCTTACTGTTAAGACACATCAGCTGACATTCGATCCAACAGAAGAACTTGAAACTCCGAAAAAAGGTAAAAGATTGCCCAAATATCTCACATTGGAGGATAGTCTCAGACTGTTAGAGGCTGTTGACGGAGAGTTTAAGGAAAGAGATTATTGTATTCTTGTTTTCTTTCTCAATTGCGGGCTGAGACGATCTGAGCTTGTCGGAATTAATCTTTCTGATATCAACAGCGAAAATATGCTTACTGTCAGAGGTAAAGGTAATAAAGAAAGAACATTATATCTTAATAAAGCCTGTATTGATGCATTAAATGAGTATCTGAAGGTAAGACCGGTCAATGGTATATCTGATAAAAAAGCACTTTTTATCAGCAGAAAGAATTGCCGTATAACAGGCAAAGGTGTATATCATATGGTAAACCATTACCTCGAAAAAATCGGTCTCGGAAACCAGGGCTATTCACCCCATAAGCTCAGACATACAGCTGCAACTCTGATGTATCAGAAGGGCGGGGTAGATATAAGAACGCTTCAGGCTATACTCGGACATTCAAGTCTCGGCACTACTCAGATATATACTCATATAGCAGATGAACAGATCGCAAATGCCCTGAATTCCAATCCGCTGTCTGATTTAAAAGAAAAGAAAGAATAGTATAATAATTTTGAGGTGTAGGTATGGATTTTTTAACATTGTTTTGTTTTCATTAGTTATTAGCCTG
>CACXDV010000112.1 GCA_902766585.1 uncultured Ruminococcus sp. | reverse complement strand
GCTTTAGTTCAGTAGTTGTTCTGCTTCTATTGCGCGAAAAAACTTCTACATTATTTCAAGTTCAGTTATGGGTTAAGCTGATTCTTTTGCAATTTTGTTGTTGCTAAAACTATTTTTTAACCCCTCCGTCTTTTGCTCACTGACGTGAGCAAAAGCCACCTTCCCTTTCAGGGGAGGCTTTTTTCAGCTAATGAACTTATCAGCCGTGCCATTTCAGGGGAGGATTTTTTCAGCAAAATGACAGAATGAAGCAGGAGAGTCACAAAATTGAAGAACTTCCGACTCAAACAAAGCGAATGAAGCAGAAAAGCCACTCAATTGTACATTGCACATTGAACATTGAACATTGATCAGTGTTGGTTGACAGTATGGTTGGAATTATGTATAATATTATTGTGGCTGCATGAAGGTGCGGCATTAAAGAAATAATATGATTTTTTCAGGAGGAAAATATAAATGGAAAGTGATAAGAAAATCATTCTGACAGGAGACCGTCCGACAGGCCGCCTTCACCTCGGACATTATGTCGGCTCTCTTAAAAGACGTGTCGAGCTTCAGAATTCGGGAGAATTTGATGATATATATATTCTTGTCGCAGATGATCAGGCTCTGACCGACAATGCGGATAACCCCGAAAAAATACGCGATAATATTGTTAATGTTACCCTCGATTATCTCTCGGCAGGTCTTGATCCCGAAAAGGTAACTATCTGCATACAGTCTGCTCTCCCCGCTTTACACGCACTTACTTTTTATTATATGAATCTTGTAACAACTGCAAGACTTGCGCGCAATCCTACCGTAAAGGCTGAAATACAGATGAGAGGCTTCGCGGATGAGGGACTTCCGGCTGGCTTCTTCTCCTATCCTGTATCACAGGCTGCCGATATTACCGCCTTCAATGCTACTATCGTTCCCGTTGGTGAGGATCAGCTCCCTATGATAGAGCAGACAAGGGAAATTGTTGAAAAATTCAACCGCATTTACGGCGATACCCTCGTTCTTCCCAAGGCTGTTATTCCGGAAAATGAAATTCAGAGACGCTTGCCCGGTGTTGACGGCAAGGCTAAAATGAGTAAATCCCTCGGAAACTGTATCTATATTTCCGACAGCGCTAAAACAGTTAAAAAACAGGTCAACGGTAAAATGTTTACCGATCCGGAACACCTCAGAATAGAGGATCCGGGACATCTTGAGGGAAATGTTGTATTTACATATCTTGATGCTTTTTGTACTGATGAGCATTTTGCCGAGTATCTTCCCGATTATGCAAATCTGGATGAAATGAAGGAGCATTATTGCAGAGGCGGTCTCGGTGACGGCGTATGCAAGAAATTCCTTATAAATGTGCTTGAAGAAACACTTGCCCCGATAAGAACGGCAAGAGCTAAATGGGAAGCCGATATTGATTCCGTCTATGATATCCTTAATGCAGGTACCGCCAAGGCAAGAGAGGTAACAAATGAAACTCTTGCCCGCGTACAGAGCGCAATGAAGATAGATTATTTTGCAGACCGCCGTATCGTTAAGGAATGGGAAAAGCTTCTTAAAAATCAGGATAAATAATAATTACACTCGTTTCTGCGGGAATACTCCTGCGGAAACGAGTTTTTTGTCCTTGTCAAAATATGATATTAATTATATAATTAGGTAAAGGACGGTGAAGTCATATGCTTACAATATTCCTTTCTGCTCTTGAAACAGAGGATGAAAGACTCAGCTTTGAAGAAATATATAATGATAATAAAAATATTCTCTATAACTGCGCCTACTCTATCCTGAGAGATGAACCATCAGCTGAGGATGCGGTTCAGGATGCATTTGTCTCCCTTGCAAGAAATTTTGAAAAAACTAAGCAAATGGAACGTAACCAAATTAGGGGTTACATGATTATTATAGTAAGGAATGCCGCCTTTAAGCTCTACAACAAAAGAAAGCGTGAGGTCGCTGCTGAGGATATCTATGCCGATGAAGCCGATACCTCAGATATGACGCTCGATGTGGAAAATAAAGAGCTTGCGC
>CACXDV010000111.1 GCA_902766585.1 uncultured Ruminococcus sp. | reverse complement strand
GCCCGCTCAGCCTGAATATACGGAAACTTATCAGCAGCAGCCCGCTCAGCCTGAATATACAGAAGCATATCAGCAGCAGTCCGCTCAGCCCGAATATACAGAAGCATATCAGCAGCAGCCCGCTCAGCCCGAATATACGGAAACTTATCAGCAGCCCGCTCAGCCTGAATATACAGAAACATATCAGCAGCCCTCTAAGCCGTTTTCTGCCGAAAGTGCTCCTCAGCAGGATAATGAACCCGAAGAGGAAGAACCGGAGGCTCCAAAGGCAAAGCCTATGGAGAATCACAGCTCCTTCGATTCAACAAAATTCGTCTTTAAGAAGAAGGATGATGAAGAGGGCGAAGGTGAAGAAGGAGAAGAACAAAAGCAGGAAAATCCCACAACTCTCAAAGGCTGGATAGAAAAATTTCAGGATACAAAGGATTATACCCACAATTATGATGCAAATGACTTTGCAGCGCACAAAACACAGTGTATACTTGCAGCGCTTGGCATAACATTCTGGGTACCCTATGCATTCTGCAGCAATTCCCTTTCCTCACGCTTTTATGCTAACCAGGGCTTGCTCACATTTATCGTAGAGCTTATCTTCGGCTCCATATATGCGCTTTTTGCAAATATTATCAGCATAGCCTTTGTTGAAAATACCTTTGAAGGCTACCGCCTCAGTATTGCCGGCTGGATAATAGGCTTCCTCGTAACAGTACTGTGCTTTGCTGTACCGGTATTCATTGTCTATACAAGCATAACAAATATCAAAGCAGGCAAGGTCAAGGATATCCCCTTCATAGGAAAGATCAGACTTGTTCGCTGATATTATAATGATACAAACGGGTTACTTATCCTCTCTCAGGATAGGTAACCCGCTTTTTTGCATAAAAAATAACAGCATAAGTTTTTTCTGTTTAACATACAGGATAAAAATACTAAATGCTCCCGAAAAATCGGCTCTTTTGGTTGACATTATCGGTTTATGGGGGTAAAATTAAAGCTGCGGTATTTTTTCCGACAAATAAACAGAAAAACAGGAGTGAAGGAAAATGAAATTAAGAGTATTATTACCTGCGGCAGCCATTATTCTGGCAATGCTGATGACAGGCTGTCAGGGCAAGGACAACAAGGATACTTCAAACGCTGCCTCATCAAAAGCAGAAAGCTCTGTCGCTTCAACAGCCTCTGAGGAAAGCAAGGAGGAAAAGACAGAATCCTCTGAAGAAAGCTCTGAGCCTGAGGAAAGCGTAACAGCCGGTACGCCCGTTGATACCGAATGGTTCAATGACGCTGAATTCATCGGAGACAGTGTTACACTCAAGCTGTCATACTATGCAGAAAACGGCAGTCTCGGAGATGCGGCATTCCTTTGTGCAGGAAGCCTCGGATATAACAATTCACTTATGGGCATTGATGAAGAAGGAAATGTTCACCCCGTATATAACGGCACACAGTATACCGTTTTCGACGGCACAAAGACTATCGCTCCGAAAAAGCTTATCATCATGCTCGGAATGAATGATATCGGTCTTTACGGCGTAGACGGCGCAATTGACGGCATGAAGACAGTAACAACACGTCTTGCAGAGGAAAATCCCGATACCGTTATTTATATACAGTCAGTAACACCCATGCTCGAAAATATGCAGCTCACTGACCTCAATAACACCACAATAAAGGAATTTGACGAAAAGCTCAAGGAAGTATGCGCTGAAAAGGGCTTTAAATATCTTGATGTTTATTCCGCTGTCGAGGACGGAAACGGAAATCTCGTTCCCGAATACTGCGGCGATCCCGAGGCAATGGGACTTCATTTCTCTGATGAAGGCTGCGCTAAGTGGGTAGAATATCTTAAAAATCATGTAAATGACTGATCGGGAGAAATATGCTATGAAGATGAAAAGAACAGCAGCATTTATTTCCCTTATGCTTGCGCTCTCACTGTGCGGCTGCAGCGGCGCAGGAAACAGTTCTTCATCAGAGCCTGCTTCCGCAGTCAGCGAGACGACAAAAGCCGAGGAAAGCTCTGCTGCATCAAAAGAGGAAAGCAAGGAACAGCCTAAAAAGGAAAGCTCTGCCGCATCAAAGCAGACGAGCAAGCAGGAATCAAAAAAGGAAAGCTCCGCTGCATCAAAACAGGAAAGCAAGGAACAGTCAAAGCAGGAAAGCAGTAAAAAGCCGCAGGAATCAAGCAAGGCTCCCGAACCGAGTCCCGAACCCGTACCGGAGCCAAGCCCCGAGCCTGTACCGGAACCAAGTCCTGAGCCGGTACCGGAGCCGAGTCCCGAGCCTGTACCCGAACCAAGCCCTGAGCCTGAACCTGAGCCTGCTCCGCAGCCAAGTCAGCAGCCGCAGGAAAGTTCTTCTGCTCCGAAGCCAAAACCGCAGCCTCAGCCAACGGGAACGCCTGTTGATTCCTCATGGTTCGATGATGCGCTCTTTATCGGTGACAGTGTTACCTTAAAGCTGTCATATTATGCCGATTACGGCTCGCTCGGAAATGCACAGTTCCTTTGCGCCGGAAGTCTCGGCTACGGAAATGCCCTTTGGGATCTGTACCGTGAAGGAAATGTCCACCCCGTCTATAACGGAACAAAATACACCGTTCCCGACGGAGTAAAAATGATACAGCCGGCGAAGATATTCATTATGCTCGGAATGAATGATATCGGTCTTTACGGCGTAAACGATTCCATTGAAAACATGAAGATACTCACCTCAAAGGTCGAGGCTGCTTGTCCGAGCGCGGAGATCTACATTGAATCCGTTACTCCTATGCTTCAGGAATCACAGCTCCGCGACCTCAATAATACCTCTATAGCCGAATTTGACTCAAGACTTAAAACAGTCTGCGCTGAAAAAGGCTATCATTACCTTGATATTGCCTCCGCCGTTGAGGACGGAAACGGCAATCTTATATATGACTACTGCAGCGACGCAAGCGCAATGGGACTCCATTTCTCCGATGCGGGCTGCTATCAGTGGGTAAACTATCTTAAAAACCATGTCAACGATCAATGAAAGGATGAATAAAATGAAAAAAATCATTATAGCAGCTGCGATCTGCTCTCTCGCTCTTGCACTCTGTGCCTGCAGCAACAGCTCAGACAATAAGACCTCTTCCGCTGCAAGCACCGCTTCTTCATCAGTAAGCGATACTTCAGAAAAAGCCTCAGAAACTTCAACAGAAGAATCAGCAGTATCAACTGATACATCAGCAGCAGACACTTCCTCTGCCGAAGACGGCTCAGAGCTTGCCAAAGCATTTGTTGCTGTTAAGAAGGAGGTAACACTCCCCGAGGATATGAGCGATTTCACAACAGCAAGAATAAAGCGCGTATTCGGTATCACAGATGAGCAAATGACAGATTTTGCCGGCGCTGTCTGCACAAACGGCGTAAGACAGGATCAGATCATCTATTTCAAGGCAAAGGATGAGGCTTCTGCCGACTATATAGCAGAAAAGCTCCAGGATAACTGGCAGGCTACATATAATGTTATCCAGAACTACGATCCCGATCAGATGTCCATTATCGAAAATGCAAAGGTAGAAAGGGACGGACTTTATGTTTCACTTGTAATGTCCGCTGATGCAGATAAGATCAAAGAGATCTTCAAAGAAAACATCAATAAATGATCGGATGGTGAAACGGCTTGATATTTTCAAGTTTACTGTTCCTTTATATGTTTTTGCCGATAACCCTTGCGCTTTATTATATAACCCCGAAAAAATTCCGTAACCTTACGCTGTTTATCGTTGATCTGGTATTCTATGCATGGGGAGAACCTATGCTTGTTATCCTCATGCTTGTATCTATCGCGGTAAACTATACGGCGGGAATACTGATAGGTCTTAACCGCGAAAAAAAGAAGCTTACAAAAACAGTATTCATTCTTGATATTATAATCAATTTAGGACTTCTCGGATTTTTCAAATACGCGGGCTTTATCGGTGAAACGCTAAATATTGTACTGCCCTTCCTTAATATTCCCGTTATAGAAGTGGCTCTGCCTATCGGTATATCCTTCTACACCTTCCAGACCATGTCCTACACTATAGACGTTTACAGGAATACGGTCAAGATGCAGAAGAATATCATAACCTTCGGAACCTATGTTTCACTTTTCCCCCAGCTTATAGCAGGTCCCATAGTGCGCTATGAGGATGTTGCCGAACAGCTTGTAAACAGAAAGGAATCTCTTGCACAGTTTACGGACGGCGTAAAGATGTTCCTCATAGGTCTTGCAAAGAAGATACTTCTTGCAAATCAGATGGGCGCTCTGTGGGATACGCTTCGTGAAGGCGGAGCCTCAGCGGGCGTACTCGGCGCATGGATAGGAATAATAGCCTATACCTTTCAGATATACTTTGATTTCAGCGGATATTCCGACATGGCTATCGGTCTCGGAAGAATGTTCGGCTTTGAATTTGTAAAGAACTTCGACTATCCCTATATTTCAAAAAGTGTAACGGAATTCTGGAGAAGGTGGCATATATCTCTCGGCACATGGTTCCGTGAATATGTATATATCCCTCTCGGCGGAAACCGCAAGGGACTTGGCAGACAGCTCATAAATATCGGCGTTGTATGGTTTCTGACAGGTCTCTGGCACGGGGCAAGCTGGAACTTTATTCTCTGGGGACTGTATTTCGGCGTTCTCCTCAGCATAGAGAAGATATTCCTCCTTAAACTGCTCAAAAAGATACCCTCGGCCTTCGCGCATATATATACGATAATAATATTTGTATTCGGCTGGGTATTGTTCTATTTTGAAGACATCGGCGAAATGGGAGCCTTCATACTCAGGCTTTTCGGCTCGGACGGAATTGCAGCGGACGCAAACATCAAAGCAGTTATCTTCTCTTATATACCTCTGCTTACTGCCGCATTACTTTTCTCCACACCTCTGCCGAAGAAGCTTTACAAGATGATAAAGAATCCTGTTGCTGTCGGCATACTGGACAATGCTCTCTGCATACTTGTAATGGTTATCTGTACTGCGGAGCTTGTAAGCAGTGATTACAACCCCTTCCTCTATTTCAAATTCTGACAGCATAACTCAGATAAAGGGCGGTTATTATGAAAATTAAAAAAGCTTTGCAATATCTCCCTGCATTTTT
>CACXDV010000110.1 GCA_902766585.1 uncultured Ruminococcus sp. | reverse complement strand
TGAGGATAAGCCCTCCGCTGAAAAAGTTTCTGCTCCGAAAGCAAGCGAGCTTTCGCATGATGCAAAAACCGAAAAGCCGAAAGCCGAAGCGCCGAGAGTAAATGAGCTTTCGCGTGAAGATAAAGCACCCGAAGCCAAAGCAGATAAAAACTCACCTGAGAATAAAAGCGCCTCTGCTGCGGAGAAGGTCGATTTCAGAGAAAGAACCCGCTCCGCGCCTATGGTCTATCACCACCATGACAGCAAGCCTTTTGTTGTAATGGCGGGAAAGTTTACCAAAACCGTCCGTACCGAATATGAAACGATAAGGCGCATCAGAGGCTCTGCCCCACCGCCGCCGCCTGCACCTGAACCGCCAGAACCGCCAAAGCCCTTAAAATCATCTGCTCCCCCCAAACCCGCTGCATCTAAGGAACAAAAGGCGGAAAAGGCTCCTGAGATAAAAAAAGCGGAAATCAAGGAAAAACAGCCCCTCACGCTAAAGCCTAAAAAACGCTCTGTATGGAAAAAGCTAAACATTTTCTCATCGGAGGAAGACGCTTTTGAAAATGAGGAGGACTTTATTGAGGAAAAACCCGATATCACCGATTATGATGATCCGTCCGAGGCTGACGCTATCAGAACAGATATAAACAGCACACTGAGCAAGGTCTTTGCAAGGACAATAGTTCTATGCTTTACCTCTGTTTTTTCAATAATCGCTGCTGTTCTCAATCAGCTCATGCCGCAGCTTTTCGGTGAATGGATACATAACGGCTGGCTCGTTTACGGAATAGCAAGCTTTATTCTTTTTGCTGTTTCGATTTTTGTTGAAAGATATACCATATTCAACGGTATCTCTTCGCTCAGACATATCAGGGGCAACAGTGACACAGCCGTTGCCGTTGTATCCGTTGCGGCAGCAATACAGGCTGTTACAGCGCTATTCCTCCCTGATATCTATATCAACGGGACCTATCATCTTTATGTATGCCCCGCTATTCTGGCAATGCTCTTCAACAGCTTCGGAAAGCTGCTCATTATCAAGCGTACAGCGGATAATTTCCATTTTCTTACCAGCAAAAAGGCTGCTTATGCGGGAAAGATATATACCGAATCCGCAAATGCCGACAGCTTTGTAAAGGGACTTCCCGTTCAGCGTCCGATCATAGCCTATTCCAAGAAAGCGGACTTTATGACTAATTTCCTGCACCTGTCACATTCATCGGATCCGATAGAGGACAATGCTTCATTTGTTGCACCCTTTGCTGCTCTGCTTTCGGTCATCACCGCCATAGCTTACGGAGTAATAAACCATGATTTCATCGGCGCTGCTTCTTCATTTGCGCTTACAGCCTTCATAACAACTCCGATATGCTGTCTTATCGCGCTGAATTTCCCGCTGAAAAACCTCTGCTCCTCAACGCTCAGAAGAGGCGCAATGGTATCGGGCTATGAAGCAGTAAGACAGTTCAGCGATACAAATGCTGTAATGCTCGACTATACCGACCTGTACCCGCAGGGAAATATTATACTCAGCGGTGTCAAGGCAATAAACGAAAGCAAAATGAAATTTGCCCTCGAAGCCGGCGCAGCCGTGACCTTTGCGGTAAAAGGCCCCATGACACATATTTTTGAGACGATCATACAGAACCGCAGAAATATGCTCCCGCAGGTAGACAGCGTTACCTATGATGACAAAAAGGGACTTGCCGGCTGGATAGGTACTCAGAGAATACTCCTCGGCAACAGGGACCTTTTAGCCAAGCATAATATAAATGTACCTGATGCTGTCATAAGCGCTGAAAAGAAATACCGCGACATGGGAAGTGAGGTAACATATATCTCAATTTCCGGTGAGCTTGTTGCTATGTTCATCATGACCTACAAGGTCGAGCGCAGTATCGCAGATGCACTGAGAGAGCTTACAGAGAACGGTGTAAATATCATCGTCCGCACAATAGATCATAATATCACACCTGACAAGATCGCGGATAATTTCCATATTTTCCGCAGAAGCGTAAATGTGCTTCAGACAGGTCTCGGCACAGTCTGCTACAAGGAGCTTACCTCAAAGAAAAAAAACTCCCGCGCATACGTTGTTACAAACGGTCATATTTCCGCCCTTGCATCGGCTGTTGTCGGCTGTATAAAGCTCAATGCGGGCGTAATGATATCAATTATCATTCAGATGCTGTCCGTGATAGCCGGATTCTTTGTCGCTACGGGCATATCCATGCTTTCGGGCTTCGCAAAGCTCGGAAATATCGAGGCTCTGCTGTATACCGCCTTCTGGTGCGCTGTAATGATAATACTCTCGACTATCGCAAGAAGACTTACTTCCTGATAACTAATTTTCTGAAAGGTCTGATTTTCAATGAAGGTAGCGCCTTCTATGCTAAGCTGTGATTTTTCTAAAATGGGCTTTGAGACAGAGCGCATTACAAAAGCCGGTGCCGATTTCCTGCACCTTGATGTAATGGACGGTCATTTTGTCCCGAATATAACGATAGGTCCGTCAATAATCGCCTCTATCCGCCCGTATTCAAAACTTCCCTTTGACGTGCATCTGATGATAGACGAACCTCTGAGGTATGCGGAAGCCTTTGCAAAGGCAGGTGCAGATTATATCACCTTTCATGTTGAGGCATCATCGGATATAGATGAAACTATTGATAAAATAAGATCTCTCGGTGTAAAGCCGGGTATCGTACTTAAACCCAAAACTCCGGCAGAGGCTGCCTTCCCCTATCTTGACAGGGTGGATATGGTGCTTGTAATGACCGTTGAACCCGGATTCGGCGGTCAGTCCTTCATGGAGGACATGATGCCGAAGGTCAGGTCTTTAAGGAAAGAGATCGACCGCAGGAGACTTGAAACACTGATCGAAGCCGACGGAGGCATTTCAGCAAAAACAATTGCCGCCTGCAGTGAAGCGGGAGTTGATGTAGTTGTTTCCGGAACAGGAGTATTCAAAGCAGAGGATCCCGCAGATGCAATAAGGCTTCTTAAAAGCTATTAATAAAAAAGGCTGCTATACTGTCATTTAAGACAATATAGCAGCTATTTTTATCGGTAATTATTCAGCGGCAGGTGCCGATTCCTCACTATCGGACAATCCGCCCATCAGACCTGCAAATATGCTCATTGCGCCTGTTCCGTCATCATCTTTTACCTCATATCCATCCGGAACCTTGAGCTTGGATTCATCAACAGTGCTTGACAATTCATTTACAACGGCTGTAAAGGAATTGGCATTGTTTTTAATATACATACCCTCCAGCTTTTCACCGTCAAAATAGAACTTTACATCATATTCCAAAGAAGAACTGTCAACCGATGATCCATCCTCTGCAGGTGCTTCAAGCTGATCAACAGGCGGCTTAACAGTATAAAGCTCAAAATCGCAGTTCTTGCCGTTGAACTCCTCCTTGCCGCTTTCCTTAAAGTTCAGTCCATCGGGCTGCATCATACCGGAAATGCTTTCAGTATCCATAAGTCCTGATACGGGGGAGTCGGATGAACCGTCTGCCTTTGTGAAATATGCTATTTTATTGGCGCTGTCAAGTATATATGAGCCCTCAGGCAAGGTCAGTGTATCAAAAGTAATAGTACCAAAGGTCATTGCCATTCTGCTTCTGCCGTCCTTGGTCTTAATGGTATCCATTCCTATACCGCCTGATCCTAAAAGCGAAAGCATACTGCTGCCTGAGCCGTTTTCAGATGTACTTCCGGCTGCTGTCTCTACTGTAATACTGAGCGACATGGTATATTCATCACCCTGCATTATTCCCAAAGCAGCCTTTGTCTTTTCTCCAAGCTCGGTGCTGCCGGATTCCTCAGAGGAGGTTTCATCCTTGCTGCTTTCCTCAGCCTTTGAAGATTCCTCGGAGGATTCTGTTTTGCTCTCTTCTGTTTCCTTGGATTCCTCAGCCTTAGACTCCTCGGAGCTTTCTGCCTTTGATTCTGTGCTTACAGAAGAAGCGGGGGCTGATGATGAGCTTCCTGAATTGTCTCCGTTACCGCAGGCTGTAAATGAAACAGCAAGCAGCGCTGTAAAAAGTATTGCCATAATTCTCTTTTTCATTTTAACACTCTCCTTAAATAATTTTATACTGGTTTACCGCTTATATTAACTGCTATATCTATCAGCCTTGCAAGCCTGTGGTTCACTCCCGAACGGCTTATCGGAGAACTCAGCTCTTCACCAAGCTCTCTGAGATTATATTCGGGATGAGCCTCTCTTAATACGGCAAGCTCCCTCAGATCATCCGAAAGTCCCGAAAGGGCTCCAGCCTCTCTGATTATCCTTATAGCCTCAAGCTGACGAGCAGCAGCATTTGCAGTCTTTTTTGTATTTGCCATATCGAAGTTGGTACGGCGGTTAGCATCGTTGCGGACAGACTTATATATCTTTGCATCAAGAATATCAAAATACGCCTTCTGTGCTCCCATATATGCGAGCATATCGGCTATACCCTCACTGCCTTTGGTATAAACTATATAATTACCCTTTCGGCAGACGGTATTGATACCCTTCGGAGCGATCTCAATTTCACTGATTATCCTGCAAAGGTCATTTGCAAGATTCATATGCGGAACAACAAATTCCATATGATAATCCTTGCCGGGATCGGTAACATTTCCGCATACAAGAAACGCTCCCCTCAGAAAACACGGCAGACAATCATCATCAGCTATATTTGAACGGTTCAGTCTCAGGCTCGGAGTATTATCCACATGACCAAAATAGTCATATACCCTTTTACATTCCTCTTTGTCGGGAACGCTGACTGTATATGAACCCTGCTCTCCGCCCCTTCTGATTATGCGGGAGCTTGTTTCCGTTATCACCCCCGTGAGTGAGGAAACAAGTCCGGAATAAAGCGCCGCCACAGGCTTGCTTTCCGTTGTAAAGGTAAGCGACTCAGGAGAAAACTGCTTTGAGAAAAGCACCATGCCGTAAACAAGGGCATGAAGCTTATTTTTTTCAGTTTCTTCCCTTCCGCAAAGCTCCGCCTTGGTTTCCTTTGAAAATGACATCAGCATCACCTTCTGTGCTTATCTATATCTCTATGATGAACTACGGCTCTCTGATGCTTTTCTAAAAGATGATTATAAAGCACTCTTGTAAGCGTAACTGAACGGTGCTGTCCGCCGGTACAGCCGACAGCGATAACAAGCTGGCTTTTGCCCTCCTTCTGATACAGCGGAAGACTGAAATCGACCAGATCAGCCATACGTCCGGCAAAGCCGATCGAGCTTTCAAAGCTCATCACATAATCGAATACACATGCCTCCATCCCCGTATGCTCCTTAAGCTCGGGAATATAAAAGGGATTGGGCAGACATCTTACATCAAATACAAGATCAGCCTCCGCCGGAATACCGTATTTGAAGCCGAAGGACATACAGGTAACGGTAAAACCGAGCGAGCTGTCACCGAGAAACAGGGCGGATATTCTTTCCCTGAGCTGAGCAGATGAAAGAAGCGAGGTATCTATAACATAATCAGCGCGTGTCCTGACAGGGCTGAGAAGCCTTCTTTCCATTTCGAGCGCTGCCTCTATTGAATCCGTATCATCTGAAAGCGGATGCTTCCTTCTCGTTTCCTTAAAGCGATGAAGAAGAATATCATCTCCTGCATCAAGAAAAAGTATCTTGCATTTTTTATTCTCCGTCCACAGCTTGTCCAGACAGGAAAACAGATCGTCAAATGCGCTTCCCGAACGGACATCCGTAACAACGGCTATTTTTTTCAGATGCTTATCCGCTGACTTCTCACAAAGCTCATAAAAGGTAGGGATAAGCGCCGGGGGTATATTATCCGCACAATAATAGCCGATATCCTCAAGGCTTTTCATTGCTATGGATTTACCGGCTCCCGACTGACCGGTTATTATCAAAAATTCCATTCTGGACTTATTCTCCAACAAACTTAACCTCACATTCAAGCTCTACGCCGGTTTTTTCCTTAACGCACTGCTGTACTCTCCTGATAAGCTCCTTAACATCCTCTGCGCTCGCCTTGCCGTTATTAACGATAAAGCCGGAATGTTTTTCGCTTACCTGTGCATCCCCTACAGAGCTGCCCTTGAGTCCGCACTGCTCTATAAGAGCCGCCGCATAAAATCCGTCCGGTCTTTTGAATACGCTGCCCGCGCTCGGACGATTAAGCGGCTGCTTTGCCTTTCTTTTTTCCATTGTATCCTGCATAACGAAGAAAATCTCATTTTTATTTCTCGGATAAAGCTCCATTACGGTATCAAGGATAACAAAATTCTTATCGGTAAAAAAGCTTCTTCTGTGAGCGAAGTCATGCTTTTTTCCGCTTATCTCGCAGATATTGCCCTCATCATCAAGATAGCGTGTAGTCTGGACAACATCCTTTATTTCTCCGCCGTAGGCACCGGCATTCATATATACACCGCCGCCGACCGAACCGGGTATGCCCCATGCAAATTCAAGTCCGCCAAGAGAATTTGCCTGTGCAAAACGGCAGACTGCCGCAAGAGTTGCTCCTGCGCCGCAGCGTATCCTGTTTTCACCGAGAGCCTCTATCTCGTCAAAATCACCGCAAAGCTTTATAACAACTCCTCTTATCCCCTTATCGGATACAAGAAGATTGGTTCCCTGTCCGATAACGAAATAAGGTATTCCCCTTGCCTTACAGGTCTTTATTACGTCCGAGAGGATCTTAATATCCCTTGCCTCGCACCATATATCTGCGGCGCCGCCTATACGGAAGCTGGTATGCAGCTTCATAGGCTCATCCATGCTGAGCTTTGCTCCCAGTGAAAGAAGCTCCTCAGAAATGCTGATATTACTCATAGCCTTCTCCTTGTATCATCAGAATTCAATAGTCTTAACAGTTCCTTCCTCCTCTTCGGGATATTCAAGTCCCAGAGCGGCGAAAAGTTCTCTTGCAGCATTATAGCCCATCTTTCTCTGACGGTTATTCATAGCTGCTACCTCAATAATTACCGCAAGATTTCGTCCGGGCTTAACAGGGATAGTACATATCGGCACCTGATTTCCCAGAATATCCGTCATCTCGCTCGTCATTCCCATACGGTCATAGACCTTGCTGTTATCCCATTGTTCAAGGTTTATAACCATATCTATTTTTTCCGAAAGCTTTACAGAACCCATACCGAATATGCGCCTTGCGTTTATTATGCCTATACCGCGAAGCTCAATGAAGTGTCTTATATTTTCGGGAGCTGAACCGATAAGCTGTGTATTGGACACCTTTCTTATCTCAACGGCATCATCCGCGATAAGACGGTGACCTCTTTTTATAAGCTCTATTGCAGTTTCACTCTTACCTACGCCGCTGTCTCCGACAAGAAGCAAGCCTTCACCGTATACCTCCACAAGCACTCCATGACGGGTAATTCTCGGAGCAAGCTCTATATTCATAAAATTGACAAGAGCCGCTGTTAAGGATGAGGTCGGTTCCGGAGAACGAAGTACAGGTATCTTGCATTTTTCCGCTGCTGACATAAGCTCATCATAGGGTACGATATCCCTTGTTACTATGATAGCGGGGGGCTGCATATCAAAAAGACGGTTTATTACATGAAATCTCTGTTCCGGACTGAAACGGTTCAGGTAGCTGTTCTCGGTATTACCGAAAATGATGATTCTTGATGTATCAAAAAAGTCAAGAAAGCCCGTCAGCTCAAGACCGGGACGTGTTATATCCTTGGAAAATATCCTTATTTCATCCGGATCATGCGGCATATATGCCACATTCAGCGAAAGCTCATCTATTATCTTCGACAAGCTGACCGAAAATTTTTGTTCCAAATCTGAACACCTGCCTTATAGAATTTTTTACGGTTACACTTAAGCATATTATAACTTATCTGAACAAAAAATCAAAGACTTTTTTATATATTTTATTAATTATTATTTCAGGAAATTTACATTCACCCTGAATGCCTTTATAGCCTGCTCATAAGCCTTGATCATGCAGCCAGCCATATTTACGGAATCCTTATCCCTCATGCTTGCCCTGACAGCCCTTCTCAGCTTATCCCTTTCGGCAGGTGTAAAGCGCGTCAGCTTTTTCAGATATTCCGCAAAGCTCTTTTCATCGCTGTAGACAAAGCCGTTTCCTCCGTCCTTTATCATATTATATACGAGCTTTTCCTTATCCTCCTTCACAAGAACGGGAAGTCCGCAGCTCATAGCCTCCACAAAGGACATAGACATAAGACCGTCATCAGATGAGCATACATATATATCACACGCAGCAAAAACAGCCGGCATGATACTGTGGGCGATCTGTCCGGTAAAATGCACCTTATCACTGAGCTTAAGGCGGACACACATATTTTTGAGATGAGAAAGCTCCGTTCCCTCACCGACAATAATAAAATGCAGCCTGTCTGATTTTTTAAGATATTTTGCAAATGCCTTCAAAACGAATTCAAGATTCTTGTCAACGCTCAGTTCTCCCGCAAATACCGCAGTCACGGCATCAGGCGGCAGTCCGAGATTTTCACGCATTTTTTCTATCGCTGTCTGATTTACCAGACGGTAGTCAAAAACGCTCCTGTCGGTAGCGGAGGGTATCAGCCAGACCTTTCGTTTTCTGTCCGCTGCCCTTACGAAATATGAGGCTCTTTTATTTGACGATGTTATCAGGTGGGCATTATCTATCATATCGCAGAAATGCTTTTTCTCTACCATCGTCTTTATTCTCCAGACAAGCTTTGAATTTTCAGCCGCAAACCTGTCCATAAAATAATCATGCACTGAAAATACTACGGGACATCTGAGCCTGTCCGCCATTTCAAGACCCATATATCCTATTTTCGTATCGGTATGTATATGTATTATATCAGGCTTATAGCGCGTAAGAAATTTTATGACATATTTATCCTGTATGGTCTTACACTGATGACCGTATTTATTTTTGCATTTTTTTGCGGCGCAGCGGATGACTCTGTCTTTATAAAAGGTTTTCTTTGTATGAGTTGAGGAGGTAACGATAATCACCCTGTGTCCCAGTTCCTCAAGTCCCCTTCTGAGAACCTCGACATAGCTCGATATTCCGCAGACATGAGGCTCGGCGACCTCGGTAAAAATAGCAATTTTCATTTATATCACCATTTACTCCGCCGGATAAGCGGTTATTTTTTATATATACAGATTTAATTATACCATATTATTTTGCTTTTCTGAACCCCTGAATAACAAAAATTTATTTAAACAGACAAAAGCCACAGGATAAACACCTGTGGCTAATGTCCAAAAGGAATAAAAAGAAAAAAGGAAAAAGGAAAGAAAAGGAATAATCAAATTAATAATTGCCTTAGATTAGCCATATTACCAATCTCTCTCAGCAACGTCTATATAATACACTAATATTTTAAAGTTGTCAATAGTTTTTTATAAGAATTTTATATATTTTTTACATAACTTTACTTTTTATAACACCCATTATGAAAGTGGTGAATATATGATCATCACATTCAGTGAGTTTATACAGACCATTTGTGTCAAAATTGCCGCCGCTGATTTTATTGTTTTTGCAATAAAAAAGAAGCAACCGCCTGTCTTGCAATTAAAGCGGTCACTTCATAACTGATCATATTTTGGACTGCCGTGATCTGCTGCTCTCCCTGTAATTTCTATTATTTGCCTTTTCATAATTTGTGTCAGTCAGGCTGATGATGCGCTCTTCAGTTCGGGAAGCGGCTTCAGACTGATAAGCTCTGTAAAATAGACCTTATATGAGGATATATTATTTATCCTTTTTCCGATGTAATGCTCATTGTCTAATTTGCATACGCCGTTTTCGGAATATACAAAGCTATGACCTTTTCCAGCCATTTCGCTTCCGCTGAAAAGTTCATAGCTGTAAAACAGAACAGCATTCTTTTCATTATTGAGCTTTGCTTCACCCTTGATATTAAAGCCGTTATTCTCGGAGCTTATAGTCATTTCTATTTCCTGTGTCAAGGAATAATCACTTTCAGATATCTGTCTTGAGGGAATAAAGAAATGTGGAGAGAAATATGATACAGCTTCTCTTATTTTTGACTGCAAACCGCTTATTTTACGATGAAGCATGCCCTTTCCGTTGATGATATCAACAGCGATATTTTTTTCATAGCTTGAAAGCACACTGAAGTCTGCTATCATTATACCGTTTTTATCCTCATCGGTTTCCACGACAACGGTCAGATAACAGTCATAAAGACCTGTATTATCATTTTTAATATTTTCTCTTTTCTCAAAGAACAATACATTTTCATAGCTGACCTTATAGCCTCCGGAATATCCGACAGGTTCTATATCCTTGACTGTAATTTCATTGTTCTCCGGAAAAATCGTTCCCGAACCGCCCTCCATAACGGAATACATCAGCTTATCGTTTCTTGTGTCCCTGAATACCGCCGCAAAAGGAGCAGTCTCATCTGTCTTGACTCTTATGGCATTTATTCCGTTAAGCTTCATATTGCGTCCGAGCTTCATCTCCGTGACTTGCGGCTCTGCTCCTCTTCTTCCGCTGTCTGCAAAAAGAACCACTGCCGCTGCTGCCACGCATAGTATTATGGTTACTATTATTATGGGAATTATTTTCCTGACAAGCTTTTTATCCTTGATTTCTGTATACCAGGGACGAACACCTGTCATTTCACTTTTAAGAGCAGAAAATTCCTCCTGAGTGATAACAATAGCCCCGCCTTCCGCATTACCGCTTTCACTGAATTTGCCTATCGGGAAACGGCACTTAGGACATCTGACAGAAGCGCCGTCCATAATATATCCGCATTCCGGACAATTTACCCTGTTCATCATGTTACCTCCGCAGGCTTCTTTACCTGATTCCAGGGAATAAAGCCTGCATTTTTTATGTATCCCTTTGCCTGTCCGTTTGCATTATCAGTCTTTACGCTGACTGTCTCAGATAACGATACCGTACCTGATGAATCACCCGCGGGTATACTGCCATAGCCGTCTTTTATTTCATCCGTATCCTGCACTATCACCCACTGATAGAGTACCTCACCCTTTGA
>CACXDV010000109.1 GCA_902766585.1 uncultured Ruminococcus sp. | reverse complement strand
TTTTCCCGAGGTGATGATCACCGCGCAATGTGAGAATAAAGGCTCAAACAGAGTCATTCAGAAATGCGGGGGAATATATCAGGGAACGGGGGATTTTTACATAGAATTAAAAAACGATACTGTTTCAAGGAATATATATATTGTTAAGGCAGGATGAGATATGTTATCTTGTCCGTACAGTTTAACCTAATGGGCAAGAAGTCCCCCGCCTCTAAGGCGGTGGGATGAATTGCCCATTAGGTTAAAAAGTGCTCTCAGGTTTTCTTCAAAATTTTCCGGAAGCAGTTCACATTCTTTTTTGCAAATATTGACAAGTTTTTTCTCTCCCGGATGTGTTTTTCTGTTAAGCGCAAAGATAACGTCAAAATAAGACTCCAAAAAAGCGGCAGTACGGTGATTGATGCTTACGATATCATCTCTGCCCATAGCCTTTGAGAGCTGCTTGTCGTATGACGGCAGACAGCCATGAAGAAGCTTCATATTACGGCTGATGATATTTCTTCTCAGCTTTTCGGGATAGGGTATGTCATATTTTTTTTGAAGCTCTGTATACCTGCCGTTTCTGTCATAAATGATGACCGAGCGTATGACATTATGCCAGAAGCAGGTCGTATATCCGTTGCGAGGTTTTCCGCCGTCAACAACAGCAGCAAGGTATTTTTCGATATCAGAAAAATTTCTGTAGATGATATCGGCATAAACACCGTTTTTCATAACGATATTATCCTCATATTCAAAATACTTGTTTCCTGTTTCCCAGCGGCAGCAATATTTTTTATAAAGCTCGTTTCTTCTTTCCTCCGGAATTACCGCATTTGCATAGATATAAAGGTCATAATCCGAAGCATCGTCATGGTTCACGCCCGACCTTGAGCCTCCGAGTACAATGCTTTCCACCTCTTCCATAGCGCAGAATTCATCCAGCATATTTTTTACTTCAGTATCCACGATGATCACTCTCCTTGATTTTATAAAAAAAGACGCTTTACATCAAAAAGCAAAGCGTCTGATCAGCAAATTATTTCTTCTTTTTAACAGCAACAGCCAGAGCCTTTGTAATAGCCGTACCGAGAACAAAGCAAACAACAGCCTCAATAATAGCCTGTGTGCCGACAAGGGCAGCAAAGAACAAAAATACATCTCCGGCAGCCTTATCAGCAACTCCGCTGAAGGTCTTTGCAAGGTCTCCGCTGAGTGTACCTGCAGCGTTGGCATTTGCTGCAACGATAATTTTTATTTCAGCATAAAGCGCCGACATAAAGAACAGAGTGTTCATAACCGGAACGGAAAGACTTGTAACAACATAGGACACGAATCTGGTCTTATCAATTTTATCAAGAGCTTTGAATATCAGACCGCCGAGCCAGCCCTCCAATACACGCGGAACAACGCAAAGCAAAAATGTAAGTATGGGGTTGAGCTGGAACAAAGCGCCGGTAAGAAGGCTCATTCCCGAAAATGCCTGAATAAAGCTTGTCAGACCGAACATACCTCCAATAACAGCGCCGCCTGTCGGACCAAGCATTGCCGCAGCGATTATAACAGGTATGGTCATAAATGTGAGTTTAAGTGCGCCTATCGGGATATAGCCTATGGGAGTAAAGCCCATAATAAAGGTTATAGCCGTCAGAAGTCCGAGTGCAGCAAGGCGGTAGACGGATTCATTCGCGCCGAACCTGTTCCTTGTGCTTTTTTCCTTGATTTTGGTTTTTTCCTGTTCTGTGATTGCTTTCATTTTGATTACCTCCTGCTGTTTTCGGCTGAAATACAGCGAATTAAATTTTGTAAAGCTTATTTAGTACTCCTCTCAGAGAGATGGAGTCAGCCTGCAATTTCAAAAACGATATCAGTTATCGTTTTCCTCGTTTCCCTCATCTGCAACAGCGATAGTGATATCGTCATTATCATCTTCATCGCCTGTCAGCTCATTTTCCTCCGAAAAATCCTCTCCGTCATAGACTGAGCGGATCATTTCAGCGGCATCCATAGCTTTCTTCGGCAGACCGAAGGCTTTGATATAATCATATCTTGCCTGTGCCTTTCTCAGACGCTCCTCAGAGAAGCGTATCACCTCGCACAGCTTGCTCATATCAGTTTCTTCCTCTTTGCCGCAGAGCACCTTATAATGATGTCTGCCCAAAGCGGCATATGCGTGATTTATAATATCCGTTTCCGTGCGGATTATCATAGCAAGGCGATTAAGCTGAGCATTCTTTCGGTTCAGCTCGACCACTGTATCAACAGAAGCCGAAATACCCGTACCGATCTTGTCGAAAAGATTCATAAATTCTTCCTCCCTGCATATCTATTACAAAAACATTATACTACACACACGATACAATTGACAATACCTTTTTACAAAAATTCCTCAAGGCTGTCCGCATTTAACAAAGGCTTGTTCCTCATCGTATTCTCCGAATACCATAAGAAAGGTCTTACAGCTTTTCGGCAGGACAAAAACAAAGCTGCCCTTAACAGTACCCTCATAATAAATCTTATCCTCGGAGATATTCACCGTCACAGGAAAGAATACGCTGTCCCCGTCCTTGATATCTCCTCCGTCCTCAGCCTGGACAAAGCCGGTTATTATTGCATCAGTACCTCCCTTATCCAAAGGAAAGCCATCAAGCACAAGCTCATAATCGACTGCTGCCCATTCCTGATCATCCGAAGGACGGTTTATACCGCTGTATTCCGCATGAGCCTTAAGAAAATCCTCAGCCCTCATTTTTGCCGTACTGCCTCTTTCAACGGCGGTCAGACGAACGGGTACGCTGGCATATTTCTGTTCGGAAACAGAATATTTAGCGCATTGTCCCCACTGTTCCGGATCAAGAGGCATATCCGCCGAAGAGACTGAGGTTTTGATCTCTGTTATATTATTTG
>CACXDV010000108.1 GCA_902766585.1 uncultured Ruminococcus sp. | reverse complement strand
GGACTGCTTTACGATACCCTTGCAGGAAATATCTCAAATGACCCTGAAAAAAATGATATCAGTGTAATAGTTGATATCGACGGCTCAAATACTGAGATAAAGTATGAGGATATATTTGATTATACCGCAGAAAAAGGAAAGCTCAACCTTAACGGCATGGTTTCATTCCTCGGTGAGGATGACACAGTTGTTGAGCTTGATTATGAAATAAAAGGTGATACTCTCAAAATAACAGGCAAGGACGGAGATACTGAAGAGCTTAAAAGAATGGAATCCTGATTTGCTTTCAGAAAAAGGAACAGGCAGGTGACGATGATATGAAACAAAATGAGGAACTTCTTGAAAAACCGAATCATATGCATTACCCTGCCTGTCTCGGACGAAAAACGGATATCGACAATAATTCTGTTAAAATATTTATTGTAACACTTGCGATAAGCTTTGTAATGTCAATTCTCAGCCTTCTTGGATTGAGATTTGCTTCACTTTCATGGCTTCCAAAGCTAATAACTGACAACGAAGTTTCTATCGCCTTTTTCCAGATATTTGAGCTTATCATCCCTGCCGCCATTTCCGCTGTCGGATGCACGAAATATAAAGCAGCGGATGTTCTGGTCTTTATTTATTTTTCTTTCTCGGCGCTTCTGAGTATCATTGCAAAGGAAAGCTTATCCGACAGCTTTGCGCTTATTTTCTGTGTTATCGGAATCAGCGTTTCATATCAGTCATATAAGGACTACAAGGATTACGAACAGCTTAAAAATACCGAGGGATTTCCTATTTTCAGCCGTATCCTTGCTGAAAAGGAAGAGGAGAAGAAAAATAAATTCAATGACGTTTACAGCAATACAAGTGCTACTGGTACTATGGATACAGCTACGGCTGTGAATCTTGCTGATACTATGCTCAGAAATGGAGACACCGGAACAATGCCCGAAATAGTAGCTGTAATGCCTCGTGATATGGACTATACCCATAAGCGTTATATGCCGAACGGAGAAAAAACAAGCGGTATGCTTGAATGTCCTATAAGACTTTGAGGGAGGGATCGGCTTTGTTTGCAAAGGTAGCAAGTCTCGGACTTTTTGGACTCAATGCTTTTCAGGTTGATGTTGAGATAGATATAAGCAGAGGAAATCCTCAGTTTGACATAGTCGGACTGCCCGATACAGTTGTAAAGGAAAGCCGTGAGAGGATACGCTCTGCCCTGCGCTCATGCAATATCAATTTTCCTGTTGCACAGGTAATGGTGAATCTTGCCCCTGCCGATACCAAAAAAAGCGGCTCAGTGCATGATATGGCAATATTCGTTGCCGTACTAAAGGCAATGCGAATGATAGACAGCGATGTGGAAGGCTGTTCGTTCATAGGTGAGATATCCCTGAACGGTGATATAAGACGTATCAACGGCGTTCTGCCTATGGTGATGCTTGCCCGTGAATCGGGAGTGAAGGCGGTTTTTGTACCATATGACAACGCTTCCGAAGCATCCGTGATAGAAGGTATAGACATCTACGGCGTGAAAAATGCACAGCAGCTCATAATGCATTTCAGGAACGAGGAAAAGATACCTGTATTTCCGCATTACGATATCCCCGAAGCTGCGTATAACGAGGTACTTGATTTTTCAGACGTAAGAGGACAGCAGTCCGCCAAGAAAGCGCTTGAAATAGCAGCGGCAGGCGGACATAATGCGCTTCTGATCGGCTCACCCGGAAGCGGAAAGAGTATGCTTTCAAAGCGTATGCCCTCGATACTTCCGCCTCTTACCTTTGAGGAAGCGCTCGAAACAACGAAAATACACTCGATATCTGGACTTCTCAGCGAGGATATGCCGATAATAACAAAGCGTCCGTTCCGTTCACCGCATCATACAATATCTTCCGCAGGACTTGCAGGAGGCGGTACGATACCGCATCCCGGTGAGGTTTCGCTTGCGCATAACGGTGTACTTTTTCTGGACGAGCTTGCGGAATTTGACAGAAAGACCCTTGAAATACTCAGACAGCCTCTTGAGGACAGAAAGGTTACTAT
>CACXDV010000107.1 GCA_902766585.1 uncultured Ruminococcus sp. | reverse complement strand
TCATAAAGCTTTGCAAGCACCCATCTGTCAAGCTGATTGTCCGATGTGGGAACAATGGGCTTTTCAGGACGGAATTCATCTATATTTGCATATGAAATAAAGAAATTGCAGGCATTCCAGTATGGGAGTATTATCTGCTGGTATGCATCCTGAATACCGTTATCATCAAACAGCAAGTCGCCTATCAGCATTGCATTTGTCTGATAAAGATACAGGCGGAAAGCGTCTGTACCGAATTTTTTCATAAGGAGCATCGGATCGGTATAGTTCTTTGAGGACTTGGAAAGCTTCTTTCCGTCCTTTGCAAGAATCGTTCCATGTACGACACAATTAGAGAAGCAGGGCTTATCAAACAGCGCAACAGACAATACATGGAGATAATAGAACCAACAGCGTATCTGTCCTGTATACTCTACAATGAAGTCGCTCGGGAAATGAGAATCGAACCATTCCTTATTCTCAAAGGGATAGTGCTTCTGTGCAAATGGAACCGAACCGCTCTCAAACCAGCAGTCAAGAACCTCGGGAACACGAACCTTTGTACCTGTACATCCCTCGCAAGTGCAGGGGAATTTGATCTTATCCATATACTGACGATGAAGATTGGTAAGACGTACACCGCTTGCCTTCTCTATCTCGTCGATGCTTCCGAGTACAGTCCTGTCTCCGCATTTATCACATTCCCAAATCGGAATAGGCGTTGACCAATATCTGTTACGGGATATGTTCCAGTCACGAGCATTTTCAAGCCACTTTCCGAAACGTCCATGCTTTACTGTCTCGGGAACCCAGTTTATATCCTCGTTATATTTAATAAGCTTATCCTTGATTTTGCCGATATCGAAATACCATGCATCCATAGCCTTATAGATAGGCGGACGCTTACATCTCCAGCAGTGAGGATAGTTATGCTCGATAGTTCCGTCTGCTACTGCTTTGCCGTTGTCATAAAGGAAACGGATAACAGCGGGGTTGGTCTCAATTACATTCTTCTCGCCGTCCGGCTCATAGAAATCTGTCACCTCTGCTGTAAAACGGCCTTTTTCATCAACAGGATTTACAAGCGGAATACCGTTGTTCTTACAGGTCCAATAGTCATCCTCACCGAATGCAGGAGCGGTGTGTACGATACCAACACCTTCGTCACTGCCGACGTAATCAGCAGTTACTACTCTGAAAGCCTTATCCTTCAAATCTGCAAAATACGGGAACAAAGGCTCATAAGTCCTTCCTACAAGGTCACGTCCCTTACATTCCTTTACGATAACAGGCTCTGCACCAAAAATCTTTTCATATTTGGGAAGAACATTGGTACAAGCAATAAATATCTCTTCTCCTACATCAACAAAGGAATAATCCAGATCCTCACCAACTGCAAGGCAAAGGTTTGAAGGAAGCGTCCACGGAGTTGTTGTCCATGCAAGGAAATATACCTGCTTGCCGTCGATAACCTCATCTGTCTTGAACTTTGCAATTATCCATCTGTCCTGACGGGGACGTGTCGAATCTGATTCTCTTGTATCGGAAATAGAAAGAGAGGTCTCACAATGGGTACAATAAGGTGTTACACGGTAATCACGGTAAATAAGCCCCTTATCATAGCACTGCTTGAACGCCCACATTACTGATTCCATAAAAGTGGGGTTCATGGTCTTGTATGCTCCGTCATAATCAACCCAGCGAGCCATTTCCTCCACATATTCCTTCCAGGCTTCGTTATTGCCTGAAACTATCTCATAGCACTTATCATTGAATTTATCTATACCAAGGCTATTTTCAATTATATTCTTATCATTGATGCCAAGCTGTACCTCAGCCTGATTTTCTATAGGAAGACCGTGACAGTCCCAGCCCCACACTCGCGGAACCTTATAACCTCTCATAGTCTGATAACGGGCTATCATATCCTTTATGAAGGATACAAGTATAGTTCCGTGATGCGGCTTACCAGTCGGGAACGGAGGGCCGTCATAGAATACTACCTCACCCTTTGATTCCTTATTAACAGATTTTTCAAATACCTGGTTTTCCTTCCAGAAATTGAGCGTGTTTTTCTGGATCTCGGAAATATCCGGTTTTCCCGCAAGCTGCTCGTACTTCATTTTCTCACTCACCTTTTCTCAAGCTTTCCTGAAATATGTCCATGTCCGCATTAAAATGCACACAATCACTGCGGAACATAGTTACCATCCTATTTTATTACGAAATGCCCGATTTGTCAATGACCTGCAGTATCTTCTTATGACAGAATTTGCAAGTATAGCTGTCATTTACTGCGCCGACTATTGGAGCACCGCAATAGGGACACTTGTCTTTTACTATTTTTTTAGCCAATGACACCCTCAGCTTGCTGTTATGCATTTCTATTGAACAGTTTCTGAGATACCTTGCTTCTATTGCTCTGCGAATATTCCTGACAGCTTTAGCACTTTTTTCATCAAATGAACTCATTCTTACAAACGGAGAAGAAGACAATGCAAATTTCTTTGAATAGCCCTTTGCCTTCATTATCAAGAAAAGCTTACGAAACGAAAGAACTGCTAACGGCAAAAATATCAAATCAAAAAAGATAGTCCATATTATTGTATCAAGAATATCCTTTTTTATCAATTCATATGAGGAATAGCTTTTGCCGGAAAGCAGAACCTGTTTAAGATATTCCTGGTCATTGTAATTCATTGAAGAATTAATTATTACCATTAGTAGAACAAAAGAACACGTTAAAAAAATAACAGAGGTTATAAAATAAAAAACCGTTTTTAATATAATAAACTTATTAAGATAAGATTCAGGTGTATTTTTAATTTTTTCAAAATCACTTGAAATACTGTATACCTTTTCATCCGCTACTACTGTCGCAAATACATCCGAGGTCTTACAATAAGGACATATACCTGCAAAATACTCACTTTTATCTATCTGTGCGCCGCAGCTTCGGCAGCTGCAAAGTATCTTTCGGCTGTACAGTTCAATATGCTCCTCTTTCCCCTCCTTTTTAAAGCTGAAACGCTTCATATAAAGTATTCTGAGAATATGCATTTTCCATGAAAGAGATTCCGGTCTTTTTCCTGAAACAGCTCCAAGCTCCTCATAACCTATCGTGTTATAAAGACTACATTCAAAGTACCCTGAATAAAATGCCGCCTGCTTTATTGCATACTGTGAAAGCGTACAGCAAATCAGCATCAACGTACCTATAATGAAAATTATTACTGACTCGGGTGTCGAGCGGGCATTAATGACTGTATCAAAATCTCCCCAGTAATATACTGTCAAAGATATAATATCAGCAATTCCGGTCAGACTAAAAAATAATCCGATAAGAAGAAATAATACGTTTTTCAATTTAATAAATGAAATAAGTACTTTTTTCAGATACATTTTTACATTTCTCCTTTACGCTGTTTAAATGACCGTATAAAAAAATAGAATAGTAAATAATGAACAATACAGAAACGCTCATTCACTTTATTATCCGCTATTCATCATCTCCCCAAGCAAACCCTTGAGGGCTTTCTGATCATAATACGAAAAAGATATCACTCGTAATGCAGTAAAAAAATCGCGTCCTGCCAAAGCAGAACGCGAAATTTACCGCGCACGAATTGCGCTTCTGGGGGAGGGCGGATTCGAACCACCGAAGCCGAAGCAACAGATTTACAGTCTGCCCCATTTGACCGCTCTGGAACTCCCCC
>CACXDV010000106.1 GCA_902766585.1 uncultured Ruminococcus sp. | reverse complement strand
CCCAACAGAGGCGGAAAGACCACCTTCACTCAGGCAGTAGGACATCTTATGCTTCTTGCACAGCATGGCTTATATGTTCCTGCTGAAACTGCATCGGTTTCTCCTGCGGACAATATCTTTACACATTTCCCGGCGGACGAGAACCAGACAGTGAACCTCGGTCGTCTTGGTGAGGAATCAAAGCGTCTGAGCGAGATATTTGCCGTTGCAACGAACAAGAGCCTTCTCCTTTTCAATGAATCACTTGCTACGACCTCATTTGCAGAGGGCTTGTACATAGCTATGGATGTTGTAAAGGCTCTTAGATATCTCGGCGCGAGGACTGTATTCAATACTCATATGCATGAGCTGGCTATGCATCCGGAAGAAATGAATGCTCTTGAGGGCGATATGAACGTTGCAAGTCTTATTACGGGCATACATGACGGTGAAAGATCATATAAGGTTTTCCTTGCTCCTCCGGAGGGTGTCAGCTATGCAAAGGATATTGCTGAAAAGTACGGCGTGACCTTTACCCAGCTCAAATCCTCAATCGACAAAGAGTGAGAAACCGTTTCAATGTACAATGTACAATTCAATTTACAATGTGCAATGTACAATTGTGATAATTCCGCTTTATTCGTTTAAGTCAGAAGTCAGGAATCAGGAGTTAGCGCATCCGACTATTTACGAATATCCGCTTCCATTCCGCACATATAATTAAATAAGACTGTTGTACACAAAGCAATTTAATGTACAACAGTCTATTTTTGTATGATTATTTTAGGAATCAGTATGTATTACAGAAGTAAAATGCTGTTGCTTAAATTATTTCTATTTGAAAATTGCTTTGTGCTATAGAAATAAAACAGCAAAACAAATCAGGATAACCACAATTGTACATCATTAACCCCTCCGGCTTTTGCTCACTAACGTGAGCAAAAGCCACCTCCCCTTTCAGGGGAGGCTTTTTTCAGCTAATGAACTTATCAGCCGTGCCATTTCAGGGGAGGCTTTTTTCAGCAAAATGAACTTATCAGCCTTCCCTAATTAACCCCTCAGTATTTGGATTGTGAATAAATTAGACAGCCTTCCCTATTAAACCCCTCCGTCTTTTGCTCACTAACGTGAGCAAAAGCCACCTATCTCGCCTGCCGGCTCGGTCGGCGAAGCGAGGCGGAGGGGTTTAATAGGCGAGAGAATAAAGGCGGATGTATTTATGAATCAGGAAAACTACTCAATTGTACATTGCACATTGTACATTGTAAATTGAATTGAATTGAGCATTGATTATTTGAGCAGCTCATATCTGAACAGCTTTTCTGTAATATGACTTTTATAGTATGCTTTGAGGGAATTGCGGAGAGCGATAAGATAACCGTTCAGAACAGGATAATCATATATTTTCTTTGAATTGCCCGTACCCTCTTCGCGGAAGGTATTAAGCTCCTTCCATATCTGATAGACCCCATAAGTAAGCTTTTTATTATATCCGGCAGTTTTCCTTGCTTCTGAAAGGATCCTTTCCCATAGCTGTAACAATTCCGTTTCATCATCATCAAGAGTCATTTTAATAAGGTCGGACGATGCGGCTGTATCTCCGTTTGAGGTGTCAAAGCAAAGCTCATTGCGATAATATCTTCCGTCCGAGCCTGTAAATGACATACACTTATTCTGATTGGAAAGACAAGTGTAGATAAGACAGGCTTTGAGAAGCTCCTTGTCTTCGGTATAAGCCTCACCGCCGTCAGCAGTGTTATTATAAACATCCTTCTCGTACCATTCATCCTGAGGGAACATTTTTGACACCCACATCGGCAGCTTCTGTAAATAATTATCCGAACGAAGCATAAAGCCAAAGGCTTGCTCTATACCTGTTTTATAGCCGCAGCGCATAAGGTACCTGTGCTTTGCATCTGCCGTAAAACCGTTTGCCGCCATATATGCGATAATATTGTCATTATATACTGACGCTTTTGTTTTATGACTCCAGCCTGTCAGCTCTGTCCCGTCTGAATTACAGACAACATTGGAGGGCTTATCGTCCTCAAATACTCTTTTATCATTAAATGCGGCTATGCTCTCATTGGAACGCTTAATAATTATTT
>CACXDV010000105.1 GCA_902766585.1 uncultured Ruminococcus sp. | reverse complement strand
TCCCTCGGTCTGACTGTCGAAAATGTTAAGGTAAGACTTCACCGCGGGAGAAATGCGCTCAAAAAAATGCTGAAGGAGGGCGGACACTGTGACTGAAAGGGATTTCGATAAACTGATAAAAAATTCCGTCAAGCTTTACGGGGATTCCTATGATACCCCTGATAATACCGAACATCAGTTTTCAGAGAACTTTGAAAATAAAATGAAGATACTAATTGACGGCAGAAATATCCATCAGAACCGTTTCAAAAGGCTCTATACCTTCCTGGCTTCGGCAGCAGCAATTCTCATTATCGGCGCTGTCGGATTTCTTGCCTTCAATATGATAAACACCAAAAATATCATGACCGATAACATTAACTCAACCGCTGCTTCAAAGGCTTCACAGACTGAAAGCAAAAACAGCATACAAAACGATAATACCCTCGATTCATCGGAAAATATAAAAAATGAACCTCAGAATAACACTGTAAACAATGCTGCAAAAAGCATTGAGCCTGATAAGAGCGCTAACACAGGTGAAAATATAGCTCAAAGAGAAACAGATACTGTCCAGGCAGATGAACCTGCACAAACCAAATACAATTCAGAAGCTGCCTCTTACATTTATACGATATCGGGAACATATAAAGGACAGAGCATTTCCCTCAGCGGAGAGGAAACAGATAAGCTTGTCAATTCAGTCTTACCTGCTGTTTCAGACAGTGATACCAGACTCCAGCTTCTGTTTCTTCCGGAAGATATAGAAAATTACCGCAAAAACGGATTCTATCTCACTATTTCACAAGCAGACGGTCAGCCTGTGATCATTGATGAGGCTTCCGGTCTGAAATATGACGGCATTACTCTGATGATAGATGATACAAAAGGCTATGCTATTGGTTTAAACGGCAGAAGTGAGTCTGTATATAAGCTGAATCAATACGATACACTTGTTCAGCAGCTTCTTTCTTTAAGCGGACTGCAATAAAATTTCAGGAGGAACAAAATGAAAAACACTAAAATCTGTCCCAAATGCTCGGGAACAAACATAATAGTAATACAGAATGACGGTCATCCTGACGGAACCTACGGAAATAATATCCAGTGCAAAGCAACAGTATTATCAGGTGTTGTTTTCGTAAAACGCTATATCTGCTGCAGCTGCGGATATACTGAGGAATGGATAGACAGGGAAAATATAGATACCATTTTAAATTCCAAAAAGATAATTAAGCTTTGATCCTGTTCAGTCCCCCGGAGTATTATGCTTCGGGGGATTTTTATTGTCAACCTGATTATAATAATATGGTTGACAATAGTGCAATAAAGCTATATAATATAGATATCTTAAAATGGAGGTTCATTATGGAAGGCACAAATCAAAAAATCACAAAATCCCACAAAGCTGTTCTTGATATGGTCTATACTGCCATGTTTTCCGCATTGATATGCGTATGCTCGCTGATATCCGTTCCGATAGGAGAGGTCCCTGTCACTCTTCAGACCTTTGCAATGTGTCTGACAGGCGCTATGCTCGGCTGGAAAAGAGGAGGAATGAGTGTCCTTATATATGTTCTTCTCGGATCAGCCGGACTTCCCGTCTTTGCAGAAGGGAAGGGCGGTATCGGCATAATCACAGGAGCAACAGGAGGCTATATCGTCGGATTTATTTTCACGGCGCTAATAGTCGGCTTTGCAGCAGAAAAATTCGATAAGAAGCTTATTCCTCTTGCTGTTTCAATGGTAATAGGCGTTGCTGTATGCTATGCCCTCGGTACTGCGTGGTTCATGTTTGTTACAAAAATGGATCTTTTAACATCACTCGGCTATTGTGTAATACCTTTTATTATCTTTGACGCAATTAAAATTATTTTTGCAACGATAATGGTAAACCGTCTGAGCAAGATAATAAAGCTATGAAATATTACCTCAGACCTCATCACAGCCTGTGCATACAGTTTTTCTGCGGAAACGGCTACAGTCCTGAATTTATCAAGAATATGCAGAATACTATAAATACTTTGGATAAGTATGATCCATTGGTATATCTCACTGATAAATGCGATATAATATGTTCCACTTGCCCGAATAATCAGAACGGAAAATGCATATCCGATGAAAAGGTAAAAAGATTTGATGATAATGTCCTGAAAGCGACTTCACTTTCAACAGGTTCTGAAATTCAGTGGAAAACTCTCCGCGAACTTGCAAAAAAAGAAATCATTCTTAAAACCATGCTTCCAGAAATATGCCGAGACTGTCAATGGCTCAATATATGTACAAAAAGAAACAGGGCAGATGATTTGTGATCTTCTGCTCTGTTTTTATTTTAAGAAGAAAGGGGCTATCTTAACGCGACAGCCCCATCATTTTTTGTTTTTAATATTCAGGGGACTGCATACAGCCCATAGAATTTGAATACTGGAGCTTTACTGCATTGTAGTAAGCAGCAGATGAGCTATGATAGTAGGGATTAACAAAAACCAGATTAAGAATACCAAAGGTCAGGATACCAAGAAGGTTCCATCCAAGAAAGGAAAGATCGAATACAAAGGCTTCCCACTTGTGACCGTTCATCATCTGCTTTGAAAGCCCTATTGCGTCCATAGGCTTGATGTCGGGGTTCTCGGAAAGAATGTACGGTACGAAACGATAGGAATATGTGGCAATTATGCCCGGGATAATGAACAGAAATGACCACAAAACGATAAATATGTTCGACAGGAGCATTGCAATAACATTTCTTTTGTAATTCATCTTGTAGCCTAAGCCGATAAGGTTGATGTCCGCGGGAGCATTGAGATTATTCAGGAAAAAGGAACGGCATCCGATATCAAGTGGCTTTACTACAAGAAAATTGATAGCTGCTGCCACAAGAAAAATTATGCCGAAAATTACCAGCATAATGCCTATGATTGCAAAAAATGCTGCTATCGCCTCGCTCGGGATATCTTCAGCGGAGCTTGAACTTGAAGAATTCAATCTCCCCATCGGGAATCCTACTGAAAAGGATATTCCGCCCGACGATATTGTTGTGATGATCGCAACAATTATGCACATCAGATAATTTGCCTGCATAGCTGCCTTGCCCTGTGCTTTGATCTGAACTCTATCCATAATATTACCTCCTTAACAGATACTGTTAATATTTTAACACATTTCCCTTTAAAAAAATATATTTATAATATGGAATTTACATATTATTTACAATGTATTTAGGGCAAAAGATTAAAGGTCATACTAAAAAAAGAGCCTGTCCTTTCGGACAAGCTCTGTAAAAGGGTTCGCACCCTGAAAACTGAATAAAGAGAAGCGAAGTAAAGGAAGTCCAAGAGAAAACTTGGACAAGCCCTCGACCTATTAGTACTGCCAAG